>DASTKF010000095.1:0-16053 GCA_035716065.1 Gaiella sp. | reverse complement strand
GGACGCGCACGGTCGACGTGCACGTCGGCCAGCTGCGTCGCAAGCTCGACCGCCCCGAGCTCATCCGCACCGTGCGCGGCGCGGGGTACAAGCTCGTCCCGTGACCGTCACGAATCAGGCTCCGGCGCACGGACGTTCCTGGGGCGTCGCTCGCGGTGCGGGGCCGGAGGGCACAGTATGAGCAATACGGGCCCGGAAGGCCCCGTGCCGCGAGCGGCGCCAGGCTGCTGCGGAGCCGGGCTCCGCCCGGCGGGAGCAGCCGCCGGCCAGGGGCGTCCGTGAGTCTGCGCTCGCGCCTGTTTCTCGGGATCTCCGCGACGGTGCTCGTGTCGCTCGTCGTGACCGTGGTCGCGGGCGCGCTGCTCACGCGGCGCTCGCTCGAGCACGCGAGCGTCCGGGCCCTCGAGCGCCAGGTCGAGCTCGTCCTCGCCCAGCGCCAGGCGAATCCGGGACGGGGCACGGAGCGGGATCTCGGTCAGTTCCTCGCCACCGACGAGCAGCGGCTCGCGATCGTCACGCCCGCGCAGGCAGAGCTCCTGCTGCCCGAGGACGGCGCCGCCCGGCTCCGCACGGTCGGGGTGGCGAGCGGCAGCGTCGACGTGCGTGGGAAACGCTTCCTCTACGCGGCCAGGCAGAACGCCGACGAGGCGGTCGTCCTGCTCCGTCCCGCATCGCGTGCGGCGGCCGACTGGACCCCGTTCGCCGTCGGGCTCGGGGTGGCCGGCCTCGTCGGAGCCGCGCTCGCGGCGATCGTCGCGCTGCTCCTCTCACGCGCGGTCGCGAGGCCGATCGCGCGCGTCTCCGACGCGAGCCGCGCCCTGGCGGCCGGCGAGCAGCCCGAGCCGCTCCGCCCGTCCGGGCCGCGCGAGGTTGCGGCGCTCGCCACGTCCTTCGACCACCTCTCGGTCGAGCTCGCGCGGACGCAGCAGGCCGAGCAGGCGTTTCTCCTCTCCGTCAGCCACGAGCTGAAGACCCCGCTGACGGCGATCCGCGGTCACGCCGAGGCGCTCCAGGACGGCGTGCTGGAGCCGGCCGGCGCGGGCACGGTCATCGAGCGCGAGGCGCGGCGGCTCGAGCGGCTCGTCGGCGACCTGCTCGACCTGGCTCGCCTGCGCCGCCGCTCGTTCTCGATCCGGTCCGAGCAGGTCGACCTCGGCGAGGTGGCGGTCGCCGCGTTCGAGCGGCACGAGGCGGTCGCCCGCTCGTTCGGCGTCGGCCTGCACGCCATGGCCGAGCCCGACGCTCTCGCGACAGGCGATTCGGACCGCGTGCTCCAGGCCCTCTCGAACCTCGTCGAGAACGCGCTCCGCTCGACGCCGGCCGGAGGCACGGTGCGGATCCTCGCCGCACCCGGCCGTCTCGAGGTCGTGGACGACGGCCCGGGGATCGCGGAGGACGACCTGCCCCGCGCCTTCGACCGCTTCTACCTCTACGACAAGCTCCGCGCGGAGCGCCGCGTCGGCACCGGCCTCGGGCTCGCGATCGTCCGGGAGCTCCTGGAGGCGATGGGCGGCTCGACCGACGCACGGAGCGAGGTCGGCGTCGGCTCCACGTTCACGATCCACCTGCCGCTCCCGGAGGGCATGGTCGCGCCCGCGGAGGGGGCGCGTCCCGCATTCGTCCTCATCTCGAGGACCTAGGGAGGCCAACGGAGCCTCGCGGAGACGTGCGGTCAGCCCTACCGTCACGGGGCCGCCCGATGGCTACGGTGAGGCCGTGAGCGCGCGCCTGTTCTGGATGGGCTGGCTCTTCCACGTGAAGACGCTGACGAACTCGCTCTTCTTCGTGCTCGTCTCCGTGCTGCAGCCGATCATCTTCGCCTCGATCGCGTTCTTCATGGTCGAGTCGGGCAACCAGGCGGGCACGCTCCTCTACGTCGCGCTGGGCGCGGGCCTGATGGGCATCTGGTCGGCGACCCTGTTCGGGTCGGGCGGTGCGATCCAGTGGCAGCGCTGGCAGGGCACCCTCGAGCTGCTGGTCGGCGCGCCGCCACCGTTCGTCGCCGTCCTCCTCCCGTTGACGGTCGCGACCTCGACGATCGGCATCTACTCGGTCCTGGCGACGCTCGCCTGGGGGCGCCTCTTCTTCGGCATGCCGCTCGACTTCGCACATCCGCTCCAGCTCGCCGTGGCGCTCCCGGCGACGGTGCTGAGCCTCGGCATGCTCGGGCTGCTGCTCGCGTCGACGTTCGTCCTCTACCGGAACGCGAACGCCTTCTCGAACCTGCTCGAGTACCCGGTCTGGCTCGCGACGGGGCTGCTCGTGCCGCTGACGCTGCTCCCGGGATGGGTCGCGCCGATCGGCTGGATCCTTTCGCCGACCTGGGGGATGCGCGCGATCCGGCAGGCCGCGTTCGGCGGGAACGCCTGGCCCGAGATCGCGCTCTGCGTCGGCCTCGGCCTCGCCTACGTCGCGCTCGGCGCGCTTGCCCTGCAGAACTTCGAGCGGCTCGCGCGCAGCCGCGCGACCCTCTCGCTGACATGAGCACGAGCATGCGCGTCTTCTTCGTCGGCGGCGGGATCTCGTACCGCGCGCTCTTCAACTGGATCAACCCCGGGATCTACATCCCGACGATGCTCGGCGCGCCGCTCTTCCAGATCCTCTTCTTCACGTACCTCGGCAGGTACGCCGGCTCGCAGGACGACGCGTTCTTCATCGTCGGCAACGCGATCCAGGTGGCGGCGATGTCCGGCATCTACGGGATGACGATGGGGATCGCGAACGAGCGCCAGTACGGGACGCTCCAGCCGCTGCTCGCGACGCCCGCCAACCGGCTCGCGATCTTCTCCGGCCGCGCGTTGCCGTTCATCGCGAACGGCATCGCCGTCTCGGTGTTCGGCTTCGCCGTGTCGTGGCTGCTGCTCGACTTCCGCCCCGCCGAGGGAAGCGTCCCGGCGCTCGCCGTGGCGGTCGTCATCACGACCAGCTCCTGCGTGGCGCTCGGGATGCTGATCGGCTCGATCGGGCTCCGGGCGCGCGACGTGTTCTTCGGGGCGAACCTCGTCTACTTCCTCATGCTGCTCGTCTGCGGCGTCAACGTTGCGCTCGACGACCTGCCCGGCTGGCTCGCGGCGATCGGGCGCTGCCTGCCGCTCACGCACGGGATCGAGGCTGCGCGCGAGATCGCGTCCGGGGCGGCGCTCGGCGACGTCGCCGGCCTGCTCGGGACGGAGGCGTTGATCGGCCTCGCCTACGCCACGGCCGCCTACGTGCTCTTCCGTGTCTTCGAGGCGGAAGGCCGCCGCCGCGCCTCGCTCGAGACGTACTGAGTCGCCCGGAATAGGCTGGTGCCGTGGAGACGGGCCTCGCAGGGCACGGCGTGGTGGTGACGGGCGCGTCGGGAGGGATCGGCGCGGCGTGCGCGCGGGCGTTCGCCGCCGAGGGCGCACGCGTTCTCGTCCACTACCACCGCGGCGAGGAGCGCGCGCGGGCGCTCGCCGAGGAGCTCGGCGGCGCGCCGGTCGCGCAGGCCGACCTGACCGTCGAGGCCGACGTCGAGCGCCTCTTCGCCGAGGCGCGTAACGCGCTCGGGACGGTCGACGTCTGCGCGGCAGTGGCCGGCGTCTATCCGTCGGAGGACATGCCCGTCTGGGAGCTCGACATCGCGCGCTTCGAGCAGACGCTGGCCGCCAACCTCACCGCGACCTTCCTCACCGCGCGCGCCTTTCTCCGCGGGCTCGCAGGGAGCGGCCAGGGCGCGCTCGTCCTCGTCGGCTCGACCGCGGGCCGCTTCGGCGAGGCCGGGCACGCGGACTACGCCGCCGCGAAGGCGGCGATCCAGAGCGGCCTGCTCCTCTCGCTGAAGAACGAGGCCGCGAGGCTCGGCCCGCGGGTCCGGGTCAACGCCGTTGCGCCGGGCTGGACGGCATCGCCGATGACGCGCGGACTGCTCGAGGAAGACGACGTCCGCCGGATCACGCGCACGATGCCGTTGCGCAAGGTCGCCGTGCCCGAGGACGTCGCCGCGCAGGTCGTCGTGCTCGCGTCGGAGCGGCTGTCCGGCCACGTCACCGGCCAGCTCGTCACGGTCGCCGGGGGGATGGAGGGCCGCGTCCTGCATCCCGACGCGTAGCGCGCAGCGCTTCAGGCAGATGGGGTTCCTGCCGATGGAGAGCGCAGCTCCTGGTCGGGAACTGACGGCAATCACTTCCACGGCCGACGGAGTGGAGACCGGGGCGGCGATGGCCGCCCCCTCTCCGTCTTCAGGGGCCAACCCGTGAGGTTCCGAATGCCCCGGAAAGGTGATGCGCGAGGATTGGGCGGCCGCCGATGACCGCTTCGCTCACCGGACGCCGCTCGGGCGCGAGGGGGGCCGGCTCCGGCGTCGGAGACCGGTCGTGTCGGAGCGGGGCCTGGCGGCAGCCCCGCTTCGCCCGATCCCCGCGGCGAGCCGGGACTACAGTCGAAACGTGAGTCGATTCCTCGAACGTCTCGGCAACGGCACGCCCATCGTGGCCGACGGCGGGACCGGAGCGCTGATCTCGCAGGCCGTGCCCGGCCTCCGCTGCCCCGAGGAGGCGAATCTCCGCGCGCCGGAGAGCGTCGTCGCCGTCCACGCGAGCTACATCGCAGCCGGAGCCGAGCTGATCGAGACGAACACGTTCGGCGCGAACCGCCGCAAGCTCGCGCGCGTGCTTCTCGACGGGTCGTTCGAGGAGATCAACTCCGCCGCCGTCCGGCTCGCGCGGGAGGCGCGCGAGGTCGCCGGACGCGACGTCTTCGTCGCCGGGTCGATCGGCCCGCTCGGTGAGCTCGAGGTGTTCGACGCCGCCGAGCACGGTCCGCAGTACGCGGCGCAGGCGCAGGTGCTCGAGGGACGTGGCGTCGACCTGTTCATGGTCGAGACCTTCTTCGACCTCGAGGAGCTCGTCGTCGCGGTCGAGGCGGTGCGCGGGGTCTCGTCGCTCCCGATCGTCGCGCTGCTGACGTTCGACGACGAGGCCGAGGTTACGGGCGGCGTCGGCGCAGCGGCCGTCGCGAGCCGGCTCGCGGCGCTCGACGTCGCGGCGATCGGGACGAACCACGGCGCGGGACCGACCGTCGCGCTGAAGGCCCTCCGCGGGATGCGCGATGCGGGCGTCCCGCTCGCGGCGCTTCCCAACATCGGCCTCGCGAGCCTCGCCGGAGGGCGGGTCGTCTACCCCCACTCGACACCGGACTACTTCGCCGAGTTCGCGGTGCAGGCCGTCGGTCTCGGCGCGCGGATCGTGGGCGGCTGCTGCGGAACGACGCCCGCCCAGATCGAGGCCGTCCGCGAGGCGTTCGACGCGGGCCGCGTCGCCCGAACGACCATCGAGGTCGACGAGCCGGAGCTCGTTCTGGTGCCCGCCGCGACCGAGCAGGCCACCGGCCTCGAGCGTGCGCTCCGCAACGGTGAATGGGTGGTGTCGGTCGAGCTCGATCCGCCGAAGGGAGGCTCGCTCGACGGCCTCGTGGAGGTCGCGCGCGCGATCCGGGCGTCGGGACACGCCGGCTACGTCGACGTCAACGACAACCCGATGGCGCGGGCGCGAATGAACGCGCTCATGACCTCGGCGACGCTCCAGCGCGAGGCCGGGATCGAGACGATTCCCCACGTCACCCCGCGCGACACCACGGTGATGGGGCTCGAAGGCGTGCTGCTCGGCGCCCACGCCGAAGGCGTCCGCAACATTCTCGCGGTGACGGGCGACCCCCCGCACGTCGGCGACTACCCGGGATCGCGCGGCGTCTACGAGGTCGACTCGATCGGGCTCGTGCAACTCCTCTCGGCGCTCAACCGCGGCGAGGACTACGTGGGCAAGGGGATCGACGCGCCGACGTCGTTCTTCGTCGGCGTCGCCGTCAACCCGTCGGCGGACGACCTCGAGCTCGAGCTCGAGCGCTTCCGGCAGAAGATCGACGCCGGCGCGCACTTCGCGATGACGCAGGCGCTCTTCGGCGTCGAGGTGCTCGACCGCTTCGTGGAGCGCCTCGGAAGCACGTGGCCGATCCCGGTCCTCGTGGGTGTCTGGCCGCTCCGCAGCCACGCGATGGCCCTCCGCCTGCACAACGAGGTTCCGGGAATCAGCGTCCCGGAGTCGGTGCTCTCTGCATTGCACGGCGCCGGCCCGGACGCGCCCGCGGTCGGCCTCGAGCTCGCGCGCCAGCTCGTCGACGAGACCCGAGAGCGCGCCGCAGGGATCTACGTGATCCCGCCGTTCAAGCAGCCGCTCGCGGCGCTCGACCTCTTCGAGTAGCACCCCGCCCTGGTAACCGCGCTCGCGGTGCACTACCCTGCAAGGCCAGGCGCTCGGAGGGAGACCGCATGGATCGACCGCTGACGCTGCGGCAAGCATGCTCCGCCACGGGCGGGACGTCCGCCAGGTCGGAGCCGACCGGGTGAGCGACGACCCGCGCACCTACGACTACTCGCATCCCACGCGGTCGTGCGACGTCGTCATGAAGGGCGGGATCACGAGCGGTGTGGTGTATCCCCACGCGCTCTGCGAGCTCGCGCGCACGTACCGGTTCGCGAACGTCGGGGGAACGTCCGCCGGCGCGATCGCCGCCGCCGGCGCGGCTGCCGCCGAGCACGGCCGCGAGGCCGGCGGGTTCCAGAAGCTCGCCGACCTGCCGGCGTGGATCGGCGGCGGCGACAACCTGTTCCGCCTCTTTCAGCCCCAGCCCCGCACCCGACCGTACTTCCGCCTCTTCGCAGCCGGGCTCGGAAGGAAGGGCGCGGGCAAGTGGCTGCGCGTCGGCGGCGCCGCGCTCCGGAGCTTCCCCCTGACGGCGCTCGGGGGATTGGCGCCCGGGGTCGCGCTCATCGTCCTCGCGGTCTGGACGGGCTCCGGCGCGCTCGCCGTCTGCGCGATCGTCGCCGGCATCCTCCTCGCGCTCCTCGGCCTTGCCGTGGCGCTCGGGCTGCGACTCGGCCTCGGGCTGCCGAAGGCGCTCGGCGAGAACGGCTTCGGCCTCTGCTCAGGCCTCTCGCCCGAGGGCAGCGCGACCCAGGCGCTGACCCCATGGCTGGCCGGCCTCGTCGACGACCTCGCCGCGAAGGACCCCGCGGCGGGGCCGCTCACGTTCGGCGACCTGAGCGCGAAGGGGATCGACCTCCAGATGATGACCACGAACGTCACGCACCGGCGGCCGCATCGGATGCCGTGGTCGAGCCGCGAGCTCCTCTTCGACCCCGCCGAGCTGCGCCTCCTCTTTCCCGAGCGGGTGGTCGCCTGGATGGAGGCGCATCCTCCTCCAGCGGGCACAGGACGCGACGCGGAACGCACCCGCCGCCGACTCGAGGCGCTCGCCCCGCTGCGCCCGTTCCCGGCTCCGGACGACCTGCCCGTCGTCGTCGCGGCACGCATGAGCCTGAGCTTCCCGCTGCTGATCAGCGCCGTCCCGTTGCGCGCGCTCGACATGACGAGCAGGCGCACGCGAGAGGCGATCGAGGCGATCGAGAGCGGCCGCCCTGCCGCGCACCCGTTGCTCGCCGACGTGTGCTGGTTCTCGGACGGCGGGATCGCGAGCAACTTTCCCGTCCACTTCTTCGACGCGCCGTTGCCGACGAGGCCGACCTTCGCGATCGACCTCGACGGGTTCCATCCCGACCATCCTCGTGGCCCGGACGAGGCCGGCAACGTCTACCTGCCCTCGTCGAACGTCGGCGGGCTGCTCGACAGCTGGCACCGGATCGACCCGAAGCCGGGTCTCGGCGGCCTCGTGGGGTTCGTCTCCGGGATCGTCCGCACGATGCAGAACCACGTCGACGCGACGCTCACGCACCAGCCCGGCTACCGCGACCGCATCGTCCATGTCCACACCGCGCCCGACGAGGGCGGGATGAACCTGACGATGCCGCAGCACGTGATCGACGCGCTGACGCTCCGCGGCCAGGCGGCCGGGCGAGCGCTCGTGGACCGCTTCGCCGACACGCCCGGTACCGATTCGGGCCTCTCCTGGGACAACCACCGCTGGGTGCGCTACCGGAGCGCGCTGGCGGCGCTCGCGGGGCAGCTCGAGCGGTTCGGGGAGGCGTGGCGCGCAACGCCGGACGGTGAGCGCTCGTACCGCGAGCTCGTCGACCGCAGCGACGACGTCGGCCCGGCCGGCTACCGGTTCGTCTCGGAGGGCCAACGGGCCCTGGCGTTGACCCTGACCGACCTGCTGGCCGAGGCCGGCGACCGCTCGGAGGCCTCGGACACGCCGGTCGACCGGGGCTCGCCACGGCCGGAGCCGGTCTCCCGCATCGTCCCGGGCGGGTAGAACGACGCGGTCAACGGGCCACGCACGCCGTCTCGAGCGGCGGCCCGACGTTCGCGAGGGCGTTCGAAACCTGTGCGTTCGGCACCGCATAGCCGTCGTCCGACCCCTCGCGGGCCCCGAAGATGGTCGCGATCACCCTGCCCTCGCCGTCCACCACAGGACCGCCCGAGTTTCCGGCCTCGACGTTCCCTCGGAGCGCGATGACCGTCCGTCCGAGCTCGAACCGGCCGTAGGCGTCGCGCATACCGACCTTCGCGGCACGACCCATCCGCACGGGTGTCGCCCGAAATGGCCCGTTCCCCGGGAACCCGAGCAGCGCGGCCGGCTCGCCGCGCTCGGGATCGGCAAGGCCGAGCGGCTTTCCCTCGAGGCCCGGGACTCGGAGAATCGCGACGTCGTTCTCCGCGTCGAAGGAGACAACCCGCGCCTTGAAGCCGTGGTTGTCCTGCCGGTCGACTTCGGGCCGGTCGACGCCGGCGACGACGTGCGCATTCGTGGCGACCAGCTCCTTCCCCACGATCCATCCCGATCCCTCGACGCCGAGCCCGCAGGCGAAGCCGGTGATGCGGACGACCGACGGCCGCGCCGCACGAACGGCGGCGACCTGGAGAATCGCGGGATCGGGCGGATCGACTCCGGCCGCGGGGCCGACGATCGCGGCGAACGGGTCGATGCGCTCGACCGCGTCCATGACCGTCGCGGGCGGCAGCGCCTGGGTGAGCGCAGAGACCACACGAGACTCCTGTGCCAGCCGGCGGCCCTCGGTCTGGCCGGGAAGGTAGAGGAGCGTTGCGCCGACGACCCAGCAGATCGCAAGACCGGTGCACAGCCCGAGCGCGCTCCCACCCGCGGAGTCGAGCCAGCGCAGCGGCGGCAGGATCGAGATCAGCCCCCGTGCAGAGCGGCCGATGAACGCGCCCGCGATCTGCCCGAGCATGCCGCCGATCGCCGCACCGCCGAGCGCAACGAGCGGCACGTACGGGCTCGCACCACCGACGATCTCTGGCGCGAAGCGCGCGCCGACGAGCGCGCCGGCAATCAGCCCCGCGAGTGACAACGCGCCCGTCAGAAGCCCGCGCCGAAAACCGCTGACCGCGGCGAGCGCGATCACGGCCACCGCGATCCAGTCGGCGAGATTCACCCTCTCAGTCTGCCCGCATGTCCGGCCCGCGCCGCCCTTCCTACCGGTGCGCCGCTACAATCGCGCAGCGCTCGGGGGCGTAGTTCAGTTGGTTAGAACGCCGGCCTGTCACGCCGGAGGTCGCGGGTTCGAGTCCCGTCGCTCCCGTCTCTCTCCTGGGGCCTCCTCCACGCGCGGCCGACGGTCACCACGCTCGGGAGCACGTCCGCTATCTCGCCTTCTTCGCGTCCCTCCGCGAGACGCCCTGAACACGCGTCTCGCGCGCCTGCGTTTCCGGGGGAGGGGGCGCGGGGCCTGCCGTCGCGATCATGTCACGCTGATCCAGTGCCTGCGGCTTCGGCTGACGCGGGATCCTGCCGCAGATGCCGACACGCGGACGCGATGTGCGTTCCGGGGCTCTACCGCACGAGCGCGATGTTGAACTGCCCCGTTCCCACGATCCCCCAGAGGTTGAGCCAGAGAGCGACATACAGCTCGGTCCCGCGAGCCGCGCTGATACCGCCGAGGTCGACGATGTGCTCAGCCGGCCAACCGAACTCTCGCAGCACGCCGGCAACCCGCGCCTTCGCGTCGCTGTCCTCGCCGCAGACGAAGACGTCGTGCTCGCCGGGAACCTTCGTCGGGTCGACCATCACGTCGCAGTTCATCGTGTTGAGCGCCTTCACGACCTTCGCATCGGGAAACGCACGCTGGATCTGCTCTCCGAGCGAGTCCTTCGAGCCGACGCCGACGGCAGGCGGGCGACCTCCGGTGAAGTCGAGCACGTTCGCGACGTCGACCAGGACCTTTCCGGCGAGGTTCGCGACTCCCGCCTGCTCGAGCGCCGTGATCGAGTGCTCACCCGCGGTGCAGTTGAAGACGAGCTCCCCGAACGCTGCCGCGTCGGCGAAGCTGCCTTCACTCGCCTTCGGGCCGGCCTCTGCCGCCCACTCGCGCGCCTTCGCGTTACCCGCCTCGCGTGAGCCCATCCTCACCTCGTGGCCGAGTCCGACCAGTCGGCTCGCAATCGCGCTCCCGACCATGCCTGTACCCAGGACTCCGACGTTCATCGCGGCTCCCTCCGTCAGTGCCGTGCCTCAGGGCACAGTTAACAGGCACGCGGGTGCGGAACGGCGGACGACAGCGATTCGACGACCACTATCAGTTGTCTGCCCTGTCGAAGCCCGAGCGCGGCGATGCTGACTCCGCCTGCCTCACTCGGCCGGCGGGTCGCCGAAGAGATGGTCGAGTCCGGTGATCTCGAACGCCCTCCGGACGGAGGCCGGGGGTGGGAGAACGACGAGTACGCAGCCGTCTGCTGTCAATGCCCGATGGGTCGCCGCGAGAAGCCGAAACCCGTGCGAGTCGACGAACTCGATCGCGGAGAGGTCGAGGACAACCGTTTCGGGACTGGGCTCGCACGCCGACTCGACGATCGGTCGAACCCGTGCGACCGTGGACATGTCCAGGTCACCCGTGAGCACGATTCGCATCGCGTCAGGATCGCGAATCACCTCCGCGACGTCGTGCCCGAACTCGTGTGGCCCGGAGGAAACTCCGTTGCCCCGCCTCATGTCTCCTCCTCCTGCGACTGCTAGCATCCACGAAGAGTTAAGTGCGATAGATGTATCGCGAAACAAAAGATACGATAAATTTGTCCCACAAATCAAGTCAACCAGACGGCAAGCCCTGGCGGTTCCTGACGAACCACACCCAAGTGCTTCTCTGCATCGCGCGAGACCCGAACGTGCGGACGCGAGACATCGCCGAGATGGTGGGCATCACCGAGCGCGCGGCCCAGCGGATCGTCGCCGATCTCGTCGAGGCGGACTTCGTGGCGGTCGAGCGCGTGGGGCGGCGGAACCGCTACGCGATCAATCGGGAGACCGCGATGCGCCACGAAGCGCAGGCCGAGCATCCCATCTGGGAGCTCCTCGACGTGCTCGAGCTCGCCCCCGCCCCCGGCTCGGGCGAGACGCCGTCCGGCGCCTGACAGACCATCACCTGGACGCCTTCGGCGGTCTACGATCGGTCGCATGAGCGAGTTCGTGCCGCCCGACTTCGACCCGCCTCTGCGGCTCGAGACACCGCAACTCGTGCTCGAGCCGCTCGGGCCGGAGCACAACGATCGGGACTACGACGCATGGACTTCGTCGTTCGAGCACATCCGCGCCACGCCCGGATGGGAAGGGAGCAGCTGGCCGCGCGAGATGACGCCGGACGAGAACCGGGCCGACCTGCAGCGGCATGCCGACGACTTCCACAACCGGTCGGGATTCACGTACACCGTCCTCGATCCCGCGAGCGGCGATGTGATCGGGTGCGTCTACATCTATCCGCCGCGCGACAGCGACCTCGATGCGCGTGCGCGCTCCTGGGTACGTGCGAGCCACGCGGAGCTCGACACCCCGCTCTGGCGCGCGGTGAGCGAGTGGCTCACGTCGGACTGGCCGTTCGGCAGCGTCGACTACGCACCGCGCGCCTGACGACGCTCAACCGCCGATTCGGCCCTCCGTCGCGATCGGCGGGACGCCTTCGTCTCAGCCGAGCGCGGACCCGGGCACGACGGGTGGCACCACGACCACGGGGCACGACGCGTCGGCGAGAACCCTCGTCGAGAAGCTGCCGAGCAGCGCGGCACGTACCGCTCCGTGGCCGCGGGAGCCGACGACGATCAGCGCCGCGTCGAGGTCGCGGGCGAGCTCGACGAGCGCGGCAGGCTCGCTGCCGCCGCGGACCGTCTGCGTCTCCTCCTCGGAGATGCCGAGCTCCCGGGCGACACCGGCGAGCAGCTTCTCGGCGTTCTGCTCGTCGACCTCCGCCAGCTCCGCTCGGGCTTCCGGCACCACCGAGACGCCGGGAACGGGATGCACCGCATATGCGTGGACGAGTCGGAAGCCACGCCCGAGGCGGCGGTCGAGCGCCAGAGCGATCCGAGCTGCGTCCAGGGAGAACTCCGACCCGTCGATACCTACGACGATCGGCCCCGGTCCGAACATGGCGGACGGTCCGACGACGAAGACCGGGGAATGCGCACGGCCCGCAACCGCGGCCGAGACGCTGCCGAGCAACGCCGAGGCAACGGGCCTTCGGCCGCGAGAACCGACAACGATCAGCTCCGCGTCGAGCTCGGCGCCGGCGGCTATCAGCTCGGAGGCGACGTCTCCACGCCGCCTGAGGGTGACCGCGGGCGTGCCGGAACGGGCGACCGCGGTGCGTGCCTCGGCCAGAAGCTCTTCCTGCTCGGGGTCCTCGACCTCGGGCGAGCCCGCAAAGCCCGGCTCGCCGAGCGGCCGCGCCACGTGTGCAATCGCGATGCTCCCCGCCGGGCCGACGACCTGCGCGGCTAGCTCGAGCGCCCGCTTCGCGCTGTCCGATCCGTCGTATGCGACGAGCGTCCGCATGCCTTTCTCTCGTCAGGCTAGCCGCGCGTGGCGTCTCCGCTTCCCGCCGACCGTCCTCGTCCGGCTCGGGACGGAGCCAGGCTTGTGCGCGACGAGCTGCCCGCGACCGGGCGGTGACTACTGTCTGGCCATCGCGACTGCGAGCCGCTCCTCGGGCGAGATGAGATGGTCCACATCCTCGGCCGCGGCGGCGATGTCGATCTGCACCCAGTTGACCGTCCCGCTGAAGCGGCTCTGCTCGCCCGAGTAGTCATCGCTCACCGGCGAGGCCGTGTCGCGTCCGACGTCGCACGTTTCGTCCGCGGAGTAAACGAGCGGGATCGTCGCGTCCAGCCGGCCCTCACCGACCTGCTCCCCGTCGACGTACAGCGTGACGGCGCCGCCCTTTCCCAGTCCGCCGCCGTCGTAGGCGAACTCCATTCGCAGCTGATGCGTCCCCGCGGGAATCGGCGCGTCGCCGACGATCTTGAAGCGCCGCAGACCGAGGAGGTTGTAGCAATAGACGGGCCGGCCTTCGTTCGCGTACAGGCTCCAGCCTGCGAAGGCGCCGCCCTGCGCGACGACCACTCCCTCCGCGCCGTGCGCCGGCACCTCGACCTCCGCCGTGATCGCGTGCGACTTGTTCTTGACGTTGATCATCGAGCCTTCGCTGAGGCGGCCCATCCCGGCAAGGAGGAGCTGCGAGTTCCCCTTCACGAGCTGCGGCCTGCCGACGAGGTCGGCGTCGAAGCGCTCGATCCGGCGGTCGTCGAGCGGCAGGACGTTGTACTTGCGCGCCTCCTCGAGAAACAGCGCCTGGAGCTCGGCGAGCTTCTCCGGCTGCTCCGCAGCGAGGTCGCGAGACTGGCTCCAGTCGGCGTTCGTGTCGTAGAGCTCCCACACGTCTTCGTCGAGCGAGGGCAGCGGGACCATCACCCATGGCGTCGAATGTCGTGTGATCGCAGTCCAGCCGCGGTGGTAGATGCCACGGTTGCAGAACATCTCGAAGTACTGCGTCTCGCGCCGCTCCGGTGCGCCTGCGGCGTCGAAGGAGTACCGCATGCTGACGCCCTCCATCGGCCGCTGCTCGACGCCGTACACGTGCGACGGCTCGACGATCGCGGCCGCGTCGAGCACGGTCGGCGCCACGTCGATGATGTGATGGAACTGGTTGCGCACCTCACCGCGCGCCGCGAAGCCGTTGGGCCAGTGCACGATCGTCCCGTTGCGCGTTCCGCCCCAGTGCGAGGCGACCTGCTTCGTCCACTGGTACGGCGTGTCCATCGCGTGCGCCCACCCGACCGCGTAGTGGTTGTACGCCTCGGGCCCTCCGAACCTGTCGATCTGGCTGACGAGGAACTCCGGCGTCTCGAGCTCCGAGGCGCCGTTGAAGATGAACGTCTCGTTGAACGTCCCGTTGACCGTGCCTTCCGCGCTCGCGCCGTTGTCGCCGATGACGTAGTACACGAGCGTGTCCTCGAGGGCCCCGAGATCCGCGATCGCGTCGATCAGGCGCCCGACGTGGAAATCGGTGTGCTCGAGGAACGCGGCGTAGATCTCCATCTGCCGGCTGAGGACAGGCTTGAGCTCGTCCGGCATGTCGTCCCAGGCGGGGATCTCGGCGTGCCGTGCCGTCAGGACGGTGTCCGGCGGGACGACTCCGAGCTCCTTCTGGCGAGCGAGGATCTCGTCGCGGAGCGCGTCCCAGCCCTCGTCGAAGCGGCCCTTGTACCGCTCGATCCAGTCCGTCGGCACATGGTGCGGCGCATGCGTCGCCCCCGGCGCGAAGTAAACGAAAAACGGCGTGTCCGGCATCAACGCCTTCTGCTGGCGTACCCAGGCGATCGCCTTGTCGGTCATGTCCTCCGTGAAGTGGTAGCCCTCCTCCGGAGTCGTCTGCGGCTCGACGGGCGTCGTCCCCTCGTAGAGCGACGGGTAGTACTGGTTCGTCTCGCCGCCGATGAAGCCGTAGAAGTGCTCGAACCCGCCTCCGCCGGTCGGCCAGGCGTCGAAGGGCCCCATGGGGCTGGTCTGCCAGACGGGCACCTCGTGGCACTTCCCGAACTGGGCCGTCGAGTAGCCGTTCAGCTTGAGCGTCTCCGCGAGCGGGGCGCACGGGTTGGGGCGGATCGAGTTGTAGCCCGGTGCCGACGTCGCGAGCTCGGTGATCGTCCCCATTCCCACCGTGTGGTGGTTGCGACCGGTCAGGAGCGCCTGCCGGGTCGGTGCGCAGAGCGCGGTGGTATGGAAGCGGCTGTATCTCAGGCCGCCTCCGGCGAGGCGCTCTGCGGTCGGCGTCTCGCACGGTCCGCCGAACGCGCTCGACGCGGCGAAGCCGACGTCGTCGAGGAGCACGACGAGGACGTTCGGCGCCTCCGCGGGCGGTCGCAACGGCTCGATCGCCGCAAACGTCGCCTCGGGGTCCCTGGCGTCGAGCGGGAGAGGGCCGTCGTACGGCCGATCGGGAATGGGAAGGATCTTCCGCTCGACGGCGCCGGGCTCGGCCACACACGCTCCTCTGGGCTCGTCCGAATCGCGCCTCGTCGCGACGCAGGGAGAACGTATCGCATCTCGGCGTGCCGCGATTGCGGTCGGGCGGTCCGTGCGAGAGGGCGGCGACCCTGTGCGAGACTCGAGCGCGTGAGCGACGCTGCCCCCACGCGTTCGTCCCCCTCCCCGGGGATGGTGCTCGTCCCCGGCGGCAGCTTCGCGATGGGCGACGAGCGGTTCTATCCCGAGGAGCGACCTGTCCGTCGCGTCGAGGTCGAGTCGTTCTGGGTCGACGAGCGCCCCGTGACAGCGGCCGAGTTCCGCCGTTTCGTGCGCGCAACCGGGTACGTGACGCTCGCCGAGCGGCCGCTCGACTCGGCTGCGTATCCCGACGCGGATCCCGCTCTGCTCGTCCCCGGCTCGCTGGTCTTCAAGAAGACGGTGGCCCCGGTGAGCCTCGACGACTACCGCCGCTGGTGGGAATACGTGCCCGGCGCGAGCTGGAGGCGTCCCGGCGGCCGCGCCACGACGATCAACGGACGCGACCGCCATCCCGTCGTCCACGTCGCATACGAGGACGCCGAGGCGTACGCCGCCTGGGCCGGAAAGCGACTTCCCACCGAGGCGGAATGGGAGTACGCGGCACGCGGTGGGCTCGACGGGGCGATCTTCGCGTGGGGCGACGAGGAGTCTCCGGCCGGGACACCGATGGCGAACACGTGGCAGGGCGAGTTTCCGTGGCGAAACCTGAAGCTCGACGGCTACGAAGGCACGTCGCCCGTCGGCTCCTTCCCGCCGAACGGCTACGGGCTCTTCGACATGACCGGCAAC
>DASTKF010000094.1:0-2660 GCA_035716065.1 Gaiella sp. | reverse complement strand
CGGGCGGTCAAGGACCTGACCGGCTTGGACGTGAACCACGTCGTCTTCGTCGACTTCGACCGCTTCGAGGAGCTGATCGACGCGGTCGGGGGAATCGACATCAGGGTGCCGCGCGCGATCCGCTCGAACCGTTTCGACTGCCCGTACAAGACCGCCGCACGCTGCGCGCAGTGGCAGGGGTGGCGCTTCGAGCGTGGCGTCCAGCACATGGACGGCCGCCGCGCGCTCGTCTACTCGCGCATCCGCCACAACCTGCTGAACCCCGCCGAAACCGACTTCGACCGCGCGCGCCGCCAGCAGCAGGTCGTCGCCGCCACCCTCGACAAGGTCACGAGCGTCGGAACGGCACTGCGGCTTCCCTTCGTCGGCGGCGATCTCGTGCGGCCACTCGCGACCGATCTGACCGCCTGGGAGCTGATGCAGCTCGGCTGGGTCTACTTCCGTGCCGATACCGGCCGCGCGCTCCACTGCAGGCTCGGCGGCGACCCGGCCACCGTCGGCGGCGAGTCGGTGATCCTCGGGACGGAGGACAACGTCTCGACCGTGGCGATGTTCACGGATCGGTCCGCGCCGCTTCCGCCGCCGCGCGGACAGCCTTACGCTCCGGGATGCCTTGTCGGCGACTGAGCTCTACGTGTCGGACTTCGACGAGTCCGACTTCTTCGAGTCGGTCGTGGCGGCCGGCTTGTCCTTCGCTGGCGCGCTCTCGCTCGACGTCGAACCAGAATCGCCGTCCTTCGACGACGACTTGCGGGAGCCACGGCCGTAGTCGGTCGCGTAGAAGCCCGAGCCCTTGAAGTGAACCGCCACGGGGAACAGCACCTTCTCGACCGGCCCGGCACCGCACACCTCGCAGACGCTCGCGGGTGGATCACTCATCCGCTGGAACACCTCGAACGTGTGCCCGTTCGGGCAACGGTATTCGTAGATCGGCATCGGACGGCCAATCTACCAGCGGAGGCGGCCGAAACCCCATGACGCAAGGGATCGAGGCACGCGTCGAGCCCGCACCGCCGGCCGCCGCACGGTCCTCTGCGGGCGCCTGGATCGCCGAGCGCTGGCTCTGGCTGGGGGTCGGAGGAGTGACCGCCGCCGCGGCGGCGTTCCTCTTCCACCAGCTCATGGCGTGGCCGCCGCACGAGGACGAGACGCTTGCACTGTTCGTCGGCCGAGACTCCCTCCCAGGCGTCGTCGAGCACGTCACGCGGGACCGCGGCGGCGCACCGTTGCACTTCCTCGTCGCGTGGGCCGTCGCACACCTCGGGCTCGGACTCGGCGGCCTGCGCGTCGCCTCCGCGATGTTCGCGCTCGGGAGCCTGCCGCTCGTCGCCCTGCTCGGCCGGCGCCTCGCCGCCCCGAGCGTCGCGCTCGTCGCGACGGCGCTCTTCGCGTCCAGCTGGCTGTTCCTGTTCCACGGGGTCTACGGCCGCATGTACAGCCTCTTTCTCTTCTGCTCGCTCGCCTGCACGCTCGCACTGCTGAAGGCGCTCGAGCGCGGCGGCCGCGGACGCTGGGCGCTCTGGATCCTCGCGGCGCTGCTGACGGTCGCAACCCACCCCTACGGCATCCTCCTGCTCGGCGGGCAGGCGGCGTTCGTCCTCGTCGCGCACCGAGACCGGCTGCGGGACGCAGTGCTCGCCGGAGGCGCCGTCCTCGTGCTGGGCATCCCGTTCTGGCTCACGGACCTCGTCCTCGCCGACCGCTTCGACGTCGGAGTCGGGGGTGGCGGCCGGAAGCTCGGCGGGCCGGAGGCGATCGCGCGCTACCTCTGGCGCTCCGCCGGAGACACCAGCGCCGGCTGGTGGCCGGTGACGCTGGCAGCCGTGCTCGGAGCGGCGGCCGGCGTGGTGTTCCTCCGCCGCGAGGCGCGGGCCCTCGTGCTCAGCCTCTTCGGCGTCACCGTAGCCGCGTTCGTGCTCGCGCGGATGGGTGGCTCTGCGTCACCTGAGTCGCGTCACCTCATCTTCCTGGCTCCGCTGTTCGCGATCGCGCTGGCGACATCGGTTGTCCGGGTCGGCCGCCTGGCGCCGCTACTCGCCATGGTCGCAGTGACCGCTCTCGTCGTGATCGACGTGGCCTGGGCCTGGCACCGAACAGCGCCGCTCTTCGAGTGGGAGCCCGATGCGCGACAGGCCGCACGCGCGGAGGCCGAGATGTGGCTCGCGGGCACGAGCCGGCCCGACGACGTGCTCTTCGGCTACGAGCCGCTCTATCTCGGCGCGTGGGAGCGGAACCGCTCGTTCCCGACGACCGTCGTCCCGCGTGCCGATCCGCGGCTTGCGTTGCGAACGATCGTGCGCGCGGGCCGGCTCGGGCGCGGAGTCTGGGTGCTCGACGCGAGCGAGCGGAACAACATCCGTCCGCGACTCGAGATCGATTACCGGCTGCCGACACCCGAGGCGGCCTTCGAGGCACGGGCCTTCGGACCTTTCCTCGTGATCCGCACGCGCGAGCCGGTGCTCACGCCGAAGACCTTCCTCTACGACGCCGCGCGGGCGCTGCTCGTCGGGCAGCAGCTGGGGATCGGCGACGCGGACATCAACCTGCAGACGGTCGTTCGCGCCGAGCGGGTGCGCCGGGGCTACGGGCCGTCCCTGCGCTCCGACTCGAGCAACTCGCGGTAGCAGGGCGCGCCCTCGAACGCGCCGAGCCCCGCCTGC
>DASTKF010000093.1:0-2360 GCA_035716065.1 Gaiella sp. | reverse complement strand
CGACTTCGCCGGGATCGAGTACCGCGGCGAGACCGACCGCTTCCGGATCACGCACACCGGCTCGTTCTTCGGCAAGCGCGACCCGCGGCCCTTCCTGCAGGCGCTCGCCGACTCGGAGCTCGACGTCGCCGCGCGCTTCCTCGGCGACTTCCGGGACGCCGACCGCGAGTGGGCGGAGGGTCTCGGGCTCGGCGCCCGGTTGGAGCTTCTGCCCTACGCGCCGCGGGCCGAGTCCCTCGCGCTGCAGCGCGACTCCGAAGCGTTGTTGCTGCTCATCCCGGACGCGGGTGGTCGTGGCAAGGGCGTGCTCTCGGGCAAGGTGTTCGAGTACGTCGCAGTCGGTCGGCCGATCCTCGCGGCCGTCCCGCCGGACGGCGCCGCGGCGGATCTGATCCGGGAAACCGGCGCCGGCGTCGTCGCTCCGCCGGACGACCCTGCGGCGATCCGGGCCGCGCTCGAGGAGCTCCACGGGCGTTGGCGGGACGGCGCGCTCCCAGACGTCGAGCTCTCGCCCGAGTGGCGCGACCGGCTCTCGCGCCGAACACGGGTCGAGGAGATGGCCGCCGTCCTGCGCGCTACCCTCGACTGATCGACGAAGCGCTCGAACGGTTCCTCGGCACACCAGGCGCACTCGGGCGGATCGTCGTCCTCTTCTGCGTCGTCGTCCTGCTCGTCGCGCTCGCGTGGCGCTATCCGCAGTCGTTCGCGCACGCGAACGACGCTGCCCGGGCCAACGCGCGCCTCGACTGGGTCGATCGCCTCGTCGGCGGCGGGAACTCGGTTATTCCGACCCAGTCAGTCGCGACCGAGGCGCTCGGTCGCATCCCTCCGGAGGGCTCGTTCGCCGTCGCGGTCGGCCCCGCGCTCCCGGGCTGGTCCTCGCTCGCGCTCCCGGCCACGCTCGAGAGCTACATGCGATACATCCTCTTGCCGAGGCGGCTCCGGGCGGACGCCCCGTGGGTTGTCTGCTTCGCGTGCGACCGGGCGGCCTTCCCGGGAGCAGAGGCAGTCTGGGAGGACGCGGAGAGCGGCGTGTCGATCCTGAGGCGGTCGCCGTGACGATCCGGGCGCTGACCGGGATCGTCTGCCTGAACCTCGCGTATGCGTTCGTCGGCCTTTCCCTCCTTTGGGGCCTGCGCGCCCTGCGAACATGGGGTGAGGTCGGCCTCCTCGCCGGGCTCGGCTACCTGGTCGGCCTGTCGGCGTTTGGTGTCCTGTGGACCGGCCTCCTCGTCGTGGGCGTCCCGTTCGGCGGCGCTTGGCTCGCGCTCGTGCTCGTTGCGCTCGCCGTCACCGGGGTCGCGGTCGGCGTGGTCCGCGGCGTGCCGCTACCGAAGGGGCGAGCGCGGCTGGGCGGGACCCCGATGGTGCTCGTCTCCGCCGCCGGCATTGCACTCTCCGGCCTCTTCCTCGAGGCGGTCTTCCGTGCCGGGCGGCTCCAGAGCCTCCAGGAGTACGACGCGTGGGCCTTCTGGGTGCCCAAGGGCAAGGCGATCTTCTTCTTCGATGGCCTGGACGAGCAGGTGTTCACGACGGCGTCGGCCCCGTTCTACCCACCGTTGCAGCCCATCCTCGACGCCGCGGCGTTCCATGCGATGGGTGGGGTCGACGTCGTCACCCTGCACCTCCAGTTCTGGTTCGTCGTCGTCGGCTTCGTGTGGGCCGCCGCGGGGCTCCTGCACGAGCATGTACCGGCCTGGCTTCTCTGGCCGCCGCTCGTGCTCGTGCTCGTCGTGCCGCGGTACGGCGAGCGCCTGCTTGCTCCGCAGGCCGACATCCTCGTGGACGTCTTCGTCGTCACTGCCGCGCTCTCGCTCGCGCTCTGGCTCCGCGACCGCGCCGGCTGGCGTGTCGCCGCGGGGGCGATCCTCCTCGCTGGCGCGGTCAACACCAAGCGTGAGGGGATCCTCTTCGCCGCGGGCGTGCTTCTGGCCGCGTTCGTCGCCTCGCGCCCACGTCGCTGGCCGGCTCTCGTCGCCGTGGCCCTCGCGGTCGGTCTTGCAATGGTGCCCTGGCGCAGTTGGACGGCGCGACACGACCTCCCGGCGGGAGCGCCCTCGTCGTCCTTCGGCAAGGACCGGCTCTTCGCCGCCCTCGATGTGTCGTTCGACGTCCTCTACTCGAATGCGCTGTGGTCGGTAATCCCGCTCGTCGCGACGATCGCCCTCGGCGCCGCGGCCGTGTGGGGAGATCGACGGCTGACGGCGTACGTGGGCGTCCTCGCGGTGGTGCTCTTCGCCGGCGGCGTCTGGTCGACCGCAGGTTTCGAGGAGTTCTCGTTGTCGGCCGACGAGTCGGGCAACCCGATAGTGCGCCTCACGGGCTCGATCGTCCTGCTTGCCGCCGTTGCGACCCCGCCG
>DASTKF010000092.1:0-14526 GCA_035716065.1 Gaiella sp. | reverse complement strand
GCCGAGCCGCTCGGCGACGAAGGAGAGGCCCGAGCCCTTCGTCACCTCGGGGTTGCCGATCTCGAGCATGTACGGCAGCGACGTCGTGAGGAACGCCCGGGCGCCGAGACGTCGCTCGAGCTGGGGGCGGATCCCGGCGAGCACCGGCGGCTCGGCGACGGCGACGAGCTTCGTCGGCGGCCGCTCGAGCCACGGGAGCAGGTCTCCCACGGCGACCACCGGCAGCCGCTGGAAGACGGAGTACCGGCGCGTGTAGTCGTTCTCCGCCGCGACGTAGAGCTGGTCGTCGACGTAGACGTTCGGCGAGATCCCGAGCGTCGCGAGCTCGGCGATCGCGTCCCGCGCGACGTCGAGGGCGAGCGGCCGGTGCACGAGGAAGACGCCCGACGGCGGATCGACGACGGCGGCGCCCTGGTAGCAGACCACCGGCTCCGGAAGGCCGACGTCGTCCAGGTAGCGCTTCACGGAGCGGAACATCCGGCCGGTGGCGATCAGCACCGGCACGCCGGCCGACTGCGCCCGCGCGATCGCCGCCCGGGTGCGGTCTCCCACGACCCCGTCGGGCCCGATCAGCGTCCCGTCGAGGTCGCAGGCGAACGCCTGCACCTCCGGGGCGAAGTCCGGAAGGTGGCTCAGCCGCCGGTCGCCGAGGAGACGAACGCTGCGACGTCGGCGATCTGCTGCGGTTGCAGCTGATCCTTGAAGGACGGCATGCCGCCCTGGCCGAGCGTGACCCGCTGGACGACGAGCTCGTCGGACGGCTTGGCGTCGTCGAGGTTCGGGCCGACCGTGCCGGATGCGTTTGCCTCCGACAGCGTGTGGCAGGCGGCGCAGCCCGCGCTCGCGAAGACCTCCTTGCCGGCCGCCGCGTCGCCCTCGAGCGCGAGGGCGGGAAGATCCTCGCTCGGTCCCGTCGTGGTCTCCTCCGGGATCGTGCCGACGACCGTCTCGGGGGTCGCGGTGACCTCCTCGCCGCCGCAGCCCGCGGCGACGAGCGCGACCGCCACCAGCAGGAGCGCAAGAGCTGCGATTGGGCGGCGCATCGCGGGCAGTCTAACCAGGTGCGTCCGCGCCCCGCGCGCCGATCCGTCCTCGAAGCGCCGGATCACGAACGCCGCCACCGCGCCGAACCCGATCACGTCTCCCGGGGTGTCGTTGACGACGAGCGAGACGAGCAGGGCGACGAGGACCGCGTCCGTGAGGGGGCGTCTCGGCCTGCGCGTGGCGACGACGACCAGGACGGCCAGCGAGGCGAGGACGGCGAACGCCGGGCCGACTGCGCCGAACGTCCGGCGGGCCGAGAGCTCGAGCCGGTCGGCGATGTCGCCGAGCACGGCGCCGGGACCGTCGCCGACGGCCTGCGTCACATGGCTCGACCCGCCGATCGCCGCGTCGAGGCCGACGAGCACGATCGCCGCAATGACTCCCGCAACCACGAGCGCCGCGACGCGCCGAGCGTCGAGCCGCACGCCGCGTGTGCGCACGACGAGCGTCGCGTAGGCGGCGAGCAGCACGAGCAGCCCGCCGCCGTCGGCCCCGAAACGGCTGCCCGCAACGGCGACGAGCGAGAGCCCCGCGACGGCGATGCCGAGCCGCCCGAGGAGCGCGGGACCGAGGATCGCGGGCACGAGGAACATCGTCTCGAGCAGGTTGGAGACGCCGTAGAACCGCCCCGCCTGCGACGGGCCGAACGGCGAAAGGGCGACGGACTCCGCGTCGAGCCCGAGGACGAGGAGGTACGCGAGCAGGACAGACGCGCACGCGAGCCCGAGCGGGAGCACGGCGGCGGCGAGGGCCACGAGCCCGACCACCCACCAGCCTGCGAGCCAGAGGTTCGCCGCCAGGCCGAGCAGCACCACCCGCGGCGCGAGGCCAGGTGCGAGCACGGCGGCGATGTACGCGATGCCGCCGAGCAGCAGGGTGAGCGGGAGACGGATGCGGTCGTTCCGGTCGATCCGGTGCTCCAGACGCTCCAGCGTCGCGACGGGGTTTTTCACGGCGACGACTTCGAGCCTGCCGTGCGCGACGTCGGAGAGCGAGACGAGGCCGTCGATCCGCGTCGAGCTCGAGGTGAGGACACCGCGCGGACCGGGAGTCGCCGCGATGGGGTAGCGCGTGTTCTCGCTCTTGCCGCTCGGTGGCAGGACGACCAGCGTGTCCGGCGGCGGGCCGTCGCCGAGCCGGATGAGCGGCGCGCCGGAGGGAGCGCCGCCGAGCAGCGAGCTCACGACCTTCCCGGTGAGCAGCGTGTTGAGAGCGCTCTCGCGCGTCACGGTCGGGCCCGCCCCTGGCACCGCGAGCCCGATCGCGCCGCTCCCTGCGTAGCGGTCGAGCGGGAACGGCCCCACGACCCGCACCGCCGCGGCGGCAGGGGCCGACAGGGCCAGCGCGGCGGCGACGACGGCAAGCGGTCTCGTCACGGTGGGAGTCTCTCCGACGCGCGCTGGTCGCGTAGGCTCTGCGCATGATCGTCGAGCGCTCGATGGACTCGCGGTACCTCTCGAACGCCTTCGTCATCGGCGACGAGCCGGGCGGCGTGGCCGTGTTCGTCGACAGCGGGGCGCCGATCGAGCCGCTGCTCGAGACGATCGAGCGCGAGCGTCTCACGCCGACGCACATCCTCCGCACACACGGCCACCCGGATCACGTCGAGCACGAGGACGAGCTCGCGAGCCGGTTCGGGATCCCGGTCCTGACGGGGCCGGTCGAGACGGGCGGCCTGCGCGTCGAGGCGATCGACACGCCCGGTCACTCGGACGACGGTGTCGCATTCGTCGTCAACGGCGAGATCTGCTTCTCGGGCGACACGCTCTTCCGCGACGCGGTCGGCGGCGGGCCGGCGGACGTCGTGCGCGACTCCGTGATGGGGCGGCTGATGACTCTCGACCACGGCCTGCGCGTGCTTCCCGGTCACACGGTCGAGACGACGATCGGGCGGGAGTGGGAGCGAAACCCGTTCGTTCGCTTCTGGCGGGGCCTCGACAAGGAGGTAGGGGCTCCGTGCACCGTCGGCGGCGTCGCGGGCGTCGTCGTCGTCGAGTCGCCGGATTACGACGGCAAGGGCAAGCTTCTCGTGCGGCTCGACGGCGGCGAGGAGCGGATCGTCGGCGCTTCCCGCGTCGAGCGGTAGCCCCGTTCGCGTCGGCCGACTACGTCTCGCGCAGCGCGCGGAGGAGCTTCGACTTGGCGACCACGGTCTGCAGGTCGAGGGCGATGAGGTTCGCCGCGAGACGCTCGGCGAGCTCGACGTCGAGCGTCACGTCGCGGTGCTGGGTCGCCGGCGACCGCGCCGCGAGCGCGCCGCGAACCTCGTCGCGGCCCGTGAACTCCGGCGTCAGCTCGATCGCCTCCCGGACGGCGACGAGCTCGGGCCAGGACCAGGGCACGGAGACATCCTCCCGCTGCTGCACGGGCCGAGCCTACCGTCGCGGCCGCTCCGGTCGGCTCAGGGCCCAGAGGCCCGTCACCGCGACCACGAGCACGACGGGGCCGAGGATCCGCTCCCCGTCCCCGAGCCAAAGCCACGCGCCGCAGAAGGCGAGCGCGCCGAGGACCAACCGGACGGCAACGACCCAGGACGTGCCACGCATCCGGCGAGCATAGGGCCGGCGTCGGCGGCACAGCGCGTCCGGCGACGCCGCTACGGTCCAGCGCCCGTGCCTCTCGTCGTCGCCCGCTGCGAGGTCACCTGCGAACGCGTATCGGACAAGATGAGCCTGCTTTGGTGAGCGACAGGCAGCTCCGAGTCGGACTCGTCACGGAGCCGGAAGGCATCGACGATCCGTACAACCGCGGGGCCTACCTCGGTCTGGAGCGGGCCGTCCGAGAGCTGGGGGTCAGAGGGCGAGTGCTGACACCCGCCCCGAAGGAAGGCTTCGTCCCGGCTCTCTCACTTCTCGCGCGGCAGAAGTACGACCTCGTCGTGGGAACGGGAATCTCCACGCCCCGCGCGGTCGACGGGGTCGCCACGGGATTTCCTGAAACGAGGTTCGCGATCATCGACTGCCCCGATCCCGATCGGGCGCATCGCCCCAAGAACGTCCTGGACATCTCGTTCAGCGCGGAGCAGGCCGGTTATCTCGCCGGCCACCTGGCTGCGCTCGTGCTGACGCTCTCGCCCGGGGAGGAGGTGATCAGCTCGGTCGGCGGCCAGCGGCTGCCGTTGGTGGAGAGGTGGATTGCCGGCTACGAGGCAGGCGCGCGAGGAGCCAATCCTGGCGTCACGACGTTGAGCAGCTACACCGACGACTTCCTCGACCCCGTGAAAGGTAGGTCGGTCGCCCTGAGCCAGATCGCGAAGGGCTCTCGAGTCGTGTTCCAGGTCGCGAACGTATGCGGTCTCGGGGCGCTGGAGGTGGCAGGCGAGCGTGGAATCTGGGGTATCGGAGTCGATGTCGACCAGTCCCATCTGGGCGGGCACATACTGACGAGCGCGGTGATACGGATGGACGTCGCCGTGTTCGACACGATCGAAGAGCTCGCCCGCGGGACGCTCGAGACCGGTCGCACTTCGCGTTTCACCCTCCGGAACGGAGGTGTCGGCCTCGGCACGATCAGCGCGGCCGTGCCTCACTCGTTCAAGGCAGAGATCGAGGACGTCAGCGCCAAGATCGTCGCCGGCGAGATCTCGATCGCGAGCTCCCCGGTCACATAGCGATCAAGACAGCGCTCTCGCTCTGGATCGACACCCAGACGGTCGCGTCCCAGGCGGCCACGTCGGTCGGCGCGTGGCCGACAGAAACAAGGCCTACAACCCGACCGTCCTGCGGATCGATCTGGACGACGGTGCCGTCGGCGTTGTTGGCCCCGAACACCGCTCCATCCGTCGCGCACAGGCCCACGAGCCCTTTGCCAACCGGGGTCGTCTGGGTCACCGTTCCCGTGTCCGGGTTGATGCGCCAGACCTGGCCTCGCGAGTCGGAGACCCACACAGCGTCCTTCCCGGCCGTCAACGCGATGGGGTACCCGATGGGCACCTCGGTCGTGGCCGTGTTCGTGTGTGGCTCGACGCGCAAGGCCCGCTGGGCGGACGTCACCACCCAGAGCGCCTCCTCGCCGAGTGCGACGCCTATCGGTACACGGCCGACGTCGATCGTCGCGACGGGCTCGTTCGTCGCCGGGTCGATTCGGAGCACATGGTGAGGACCCGCAGCGACCCAGACGGAGCTGTCATCGGCGTCGACGGCGTAGGTCGGGTTCCAGGCGAGCTCGCTCGAGCCTCTCAGGTCGATCGTCTCGATGACGGAGTCGACGCTGGGATCGATGCGCGAGATCGTGCCGTCGCTCCCATTCGCCACCCAGACCGCATCGGTGGTGACGGCGAGGTCTATCGCCGGTGCTCCGATCCCGATCGTCCTGATGACGTCGCCGCGAGCCGGATCGATGCGGGAGACCGTTCCGTCGTCGGCGTTCGCGACCCAGACCGAGCCGTGCCCGATCGCGAGGGCGACAGGCCTTCGGCCTACGAGCACGTGGCCCACGACCCGTGAGCGCTGCGGGTCGATCACAGCGACCGAGTCGGGAGGGACCGCCGGCTGAATCCGTGACGACGCCCGCCGACGCTGTGCGACAGAGGGCCGCTTGACCCCCGCGACCACCGGCGGCTCGAGCGATGGATCGTGGTTGAGGATGGCTCTCTCGAGGCGTTGGAGCTCATCGTCCGGCTTGAGCCCGAGCTCCTCGGCCAGCAACCGCCGGCCCGAGCGGTAGACCTCGAGCGCGTCCGCCTGGCGGCCGCTGCGGTAGAGCGCGAGCATCAACTGGCCCCGCAGACGCTCGCGCAACGGATGCTCGGCGACGCGGGTCTCGAGCTCGGCGACGATCGCGCCGTGGCGTCCGAGTTGGAGCGTCGACTCGAATCGCCCCTCGACGGTCTCGAGACGAAGCTCCTCGAGGCGCCTGATCTCGCGTTGGGCGAAGTCCACGAACGCGAACTCGGCGAGGGCCGGGCCTCGCCAGAGGGCCAATGCCTGCTCGAACGTCCGCAGCGCCGACTCCGGATCGTCCTGCAGCGTGCGCCACGCTTCCGCAGCAAGCGTCGCGAATCGGTTGGCGTCGACTGCGTGCTCCGGGACGCGCAGGACATAGCCGGGAGCCTGGGTGACGAGCGCTCCGTCCGACCCGAGCACACGTCGCAGGTGGGAGACATACCCCTGAACGGCCTTCACGGCGGTGCTCGGTGCCGTATCGCCCCAGAGCGCCTCGACCAGCGCGTCGACGGAGACGACCTCACCCTGCCTGAGCACAAGAGCCGCAAGCAGTACGCGCTCGCGCCCCGTGGGGAGCCGCACCTCTCGGCCTGAGTCGTCGAAAACCTGAAACGGGCCGAGGATCCTGAGCTCCACCTGTCCTCCTGGGCGGCCGAGCGTACCACCCTTCCGCGGCGGCGCCCCTACCCGTTCCTTACCGATCCTGACGGGTTTCTGGGTGCCGCATTGCAGCCTGCGCAGCGTCCGGCCGCCACGGGGGCGAGCGGACATCCAAGGAGGTAGAGATGAAGGCTCACCGGCTCATCGTCACGTTCGCCGCCGTCGCATCCGTCGCCGTCCTGATCGGTGCCGGTGCCGCTGCGACCAGCGGCACCCCCGACTGGCTCGACGCGCTCAACGCGCGGAGCGCCGCATTCAACAAGCAGTACGGTCTCGGGGACGACGCAGGCCGACGCCCGCTCATGGCGCCGGGCCCGGACTGGCTCCAGGCGCTCACGGCCAGAAGCGACGCGATGAACCGCCAGTACGGACTCGGGCAATACACGCGTCAGACCGCGCGAACCTCTTCGACGCCAGAGTGGCTCGCGGCACTGAACGCCCGCAGCGAGGTCCTCAACAAGCGGTACGGGCTCGGCGACGACGCGCCCAAGCGCTGACTGCCCGGCGCGGCGTCGGGGGTCGCGTGGGAACGTCGATGACGACGGGACGCCGCAGGGGAGAGCCGGGTACCGGCCGGACCGTCCGTCAACTCGTGGGTCACCGGCAGGAGACGGCGGGCTTGGGCACCGATAGTCGGTGCACGACGCCCGTCGCTCCACGCCGCGCCAACAGGCGACAGCAGTCTGGCCGGTCGTCGCTACAAAGCGCGCACCGATTACGTGACGGGGTAGCCTCGACGCCTCGTGCGTCTCGTCGTCGCCCGCTGCGAGGTCACCTACACCGGCCGCCTCACCGCTTACTTGCCGGAGGCGATCCGGCTGCTCATCTTCAAGGCCGACGGCTCGGTCCTGGTTCACGCGGATGCGGGGGGTTACCGCCCTTTGAACTGGATGACGCCGCCGACCGTGATCGAGGACGGGGAGGACGTGATCGTCGTCCGCAAGCGTGCGGGGCGGACGGAGGACCGGCTCGAGATCCGCATCTCGGAGCTCCTCGCCGAGTTCGAGCACGAGCTCGGCGAGGATGCGGGGCTCGAGAAGGACGGCGTCGAGCGGCACCTCCAGGAGGCCCTCGCGGAGCTCCCGGAGAGGGTCGAGCCCGGTCTGCGCCTCGTCCGCCGCGAGTGGCCGACCGATGTCGGCCCGGTCGACCTGATGTGCCGGGACGCAGACGACGGCTGGGTGGCCGTCGAGATCAAGCGCATCGGGACGATCGAGGCGGTCGAGCAGCTCTCGCGCTACCTCGAGGTGATCCAGCGCGACCCGGCGCTTGCAGCCTGTCGCGGCATCCTGGCTGCCTCGGAGGTCAAGCCGCAGGCGCGGACGCTCTGCGAGGCGCGCGGGCTCGGCTGGGCCGAGGTCGACCTCGCGGTGCTCCGCGGCGAGCGCGCGCCGGAGCTGACGCTGTTCGACTGACCAGCATCGCGGAGGTCACGGCCTGACCGCCGCCTTCAGGTAGTCCGGCGGCGGATCGTCGAACAGCCCTGCGACGCCTTCGAGCCCGACCTCGTGGGTGACGAGACGCTCGAAGGGGTACGCGCCGCTCGCGAGGAACGCGAGCGCCGCGCGGAACTGCCGCGGCGTGTGATGGAACGAGCCGGCGAGGCGCACCTCCTCGTAGTGGATCCGGTACGGGTCGACCGACACGCGCGCCTCCCGCGGCAGGCCGCCGAACGCGAGCACCGTCCCGCCGGGCCTCACCAGCTCGAGCGCGCGCTCCCACGCGTCCACCGTCCCTGCGGCCTCGATCACCACGTCCGCTCCCTCCGGGTCGGCGACGACGGCGCCGAACGAGGGCGCGAGCGCACGCCGCTCCTCGCGGGAGCCGACCCCGACCGGGTGCCCACCGGCGTCGGCGACGCACGCGCAGAGCATCAGCCCGATCGGCCCGAGCCCGACGATCGCGACGGTGTCCCCGCGCTGCACCCCGGCGACGTCGACCCCGTGGAGGCAGCAGGCGAGCGGCTCGGCCATGGCGGCGACTTCGGGCGTGAGCCCCGGAGGGACGGGGAGGAGGTTCGTCCGCGCGACCCGCTCGGGGACGAGAAGCAGCTCGGCGTAGGCGCCGTTCAGGAGCGGGAAGAGGTGCTCGCAGAGCGTCTCCTGTCCGCGCGTGCAGGCGGCGCACGCGCCGCACGGCGCGGAGTTGGCGGCGACCATGCGGCGGCCGGTCGCGACGTCGATCCCGCAGACCTCGTGGCCGAACGGGCTCGGGGGCGGGCCGAGCAGCACCGGATGCCCTCGGCGGTACGCCTTCAGGTCGGTGCCGTCCGTGAGCGCGACCTCGACCTGCAGGAGCACGTCCGCGTCCGCCCGCGTTGGTTCCGGGACGTCCTCGAGGCGGAGATCCCCGGGCCCGTGGAGCCGCAGCGCCCTCACGGCGTGAAGACGACCTTCAGCGCGTCGCGTCGACGGAACAGCTCGAGTCCCTCGGCGAACCGATCGAGCGGCAAGACGACGGGCTCGTGGACGTCGAGGTCGTGGAGCAGCGCGAGCGCCTCGCGCATGTATGCGGGCGTCGCCGACCGCGCACCGGCGACGGTCAGCTCCCACCGGTAGACGGCCGCCGCCGGGATCTCGCCGGCATCCGCGAAGACGAGCACGGCGCCGCCGGGCGCGACCGCCTCGAGCGCGGTCGCCACGCCGCCGTTCCCCGAGAGGACGACCGCATCGACCGGCCCGTCCGGCGCCCGTCCGGCGCGCCGGGCATCCGCATCGACCGCGAACACGTCGTCGCCGCGGCGCTCGAGGACGAGCCCGAAGAGCCGGCCGATGAACCCGTTGCCGACGACGAGCACGCGTCCGCGCGGAACCCGCGCCACTCCCCGGAGGACGCAGGCGAGCGGCTCGACCATCGTCCCGCGCCAGTCGGGCCAGTCGTCGGGGAGCTCGATCCATCCGTCCGCACGGACGCGCTCGGCGAAGCCGCCGGGCCGGATCGTCGACGCCGGAAACCGCTCGCAGGTCGACTCGTGCCCGGCGAGGCAACGCTCGCACTCCCCGCACGGCACGTGGTGGACGAGCGCGACACGACGGCCGTCCTCGAGCTCGGCGACGACCTCGTGGCCCAGCACCGAGCCCGCATGCGCTGCGTCGAGCTTTTCGACGTCCGACCCGCAGAGACCGCAGGCCAGAACGCGCGCAAAGGCACCAGGCCCGTCGGGCTCCGGCAGGTCGGAGAGGACGGGCTTCCCGCCGGCATCGAGGACGATCGCCCGCACGGCGCGTATCGTAGGTCGCTCCGAACGGAGGGAGAAGCATGCCGCTCAAGCTGCACCGCTGCCCCGCGACGTGGGCGAAGATGTCGGGCCACCCGTGCTGGCGCGTCCAGAAGGCGCTCGACGACATGGGCGTCGAGTACGAGGTCGTCAAGGCGCCGTGGCCGTTACGGAGCCGCCGGACAGCCGTGATCGAGGGGACGGGCCAGAGCTCCGTCCCGGCGATCGAGCTCGAGGACGGGACGTGGTACCGCGAGCAGTCGGCGGAGATGGAAAAGGCGATCCGCGGGGGCCGCTTCGGCCCGGGTCCCGCCGCCTGACCGGCGCTACACTTCCTCTCTCGCGGGGCTATAGCTCAGTTGGGAGAGCGCCTGGATCGCACCCAGGAGGTCGGCGGTTCGAGTCCGCCTAGCTCCATCGAAAGAGGCCTGCAACTGGCCCCTCTTGTTCCTGTGTGGGGCGGTTCAGCCCGACGTTGCGTTGGCGACCGCGCGGTCGCGCTCGACGGACTCGAACCAGCGGTCGAGCTCGGCGCTCATGCGGCGCACGCGCTCGGGGTGCTCGGGCGCGAGGTCGCGCTGCTCGAACGGGTCGGTGGAGAGGTCGAAGAGGAGCGGCGCCGGTGGCTGTTCGAGCTCGAGCTCGGGCAGGGGAGAGTCGTCCACGGAGGTGATCCGGCCCGGTTCTCGGTGGTTGAGGGCGCGATCGATCGCGCGGTCGCGCTCGGTCACGACCATCAGCTCGGGAATCGACGGCCGGACGAGCTTCCAGTCGCCGTCGCGCATTGCCGAGTTCCCCTCGATACGAGGCGCGTACCTGTTGCATTGCCAGAAGCGTCGCTGCTCCACGTCGGTCGACTCGCCGGCGAGGACGCCACGAACGTCGTCGCCGTCGAGCTCGACCCCGCCCGGGGGCGGCACGCCGGCGGCGGCGGTCAGCGTCGGCAACCAGTCGGCGAAATGGATCATCTGCGAGAGCGTGCGTCCGCCTTCGAGCGCGGCGGGCCAGCGGACGAGAGCGGGCACGCGAATGCCGCCTTCGAAGACGTAGTGCTTCGCCCCGCGCCACCCGTAGTTGAAGCGGTCCAGGCTGATGCCCAGCACCTCGCCGAGGTACGGGCCGTTGTCACTCGTGAACACGACGATCGTGTTCTCGACGAGCCCGAGGTCGTGGAGCGTCGCGTCGATCCGTCCCACGCCCTGGTCCATCGCCTCGACCATCGCGTACGTGAGCGCGGCCCCGAGCGTCTCGCCGGCGGCGACATAGGAGTCGACGAGCTCTTGCGGAGCCTGCATCGGGAAATGCGGAGCGTTGTACGCGACGACGAGCAGGAACGGCTCGGCCGCGTGTCGGCGGATGAAGTCGACCGACAGCTCGGTGAACACGTCGGTGAGGTAGCGGCCGTCGCCTTCCGCCTCCGAGCCGTTCAGGTCGAGGGCATAGTCGTAGTAGTCGGACAGCCCGCCGCAGAACCCTGCGAACTCGTCGAAGCCTCGCGCGTTGGGGTGGTAGCGCGCATCGAGCGCCCCGTTGTGCCACTTCCCGACGAGCCCGGTGCGATAGCCGCCAGCGCGGAAGCAGTCGGCGATGGTGACCTCACGCAGCCCGATTCGGTCGAGGCCGCGGCCGTGCAGCGTGTCGATCGACCCTGTTCGCTGCGGGTAGCGGCCCGTCAGCAGCGTCGCCCGCGATGGCGCGCAGACGGGTGAGCCGGAGTAGCACTGCGTCAGGCAGACCCCGTCCTGCGCGATGGCGTCGAGGTGGTGCGTCCGGCTTCGGCCGCCGTTGAACAACCCCAGATCGCCGTAGCCCATGTCGTCGGCGACGATGACGACGACGTTCGGGCGCGAGACGTCACGCACGAGCCGCTGCCGTGGGACGGTCGGCCGAGCGGTACCCGTCCGGGAGGTCCGGGCGCTCGGCGATGCCCTTCCGGACCACCTCGAGCACGCGCGAGCGCTCCGCTCCGACCAGCGGGAGACGTGGAGCGCGGACCCACTCGCTGCCGAGGCCGTTCTCCTGCTCCGCGAGCTTGATGTACTGGACGAGCTTCGTGCTGACGTCGAGATGCAGCAGCGGCGTGTACCAGCGGTAGACCGTTCGTGCCTTCTCCCACTCGCCTTGGCGGGTCAGGTCCCAGAGGTACTGGTTCTCGTACGGGAAAGCGAGGCCGATCCCGGCGACCCAGCCGTCGATGCCGAGCACGGCTGCTTCGAGTGCGAGGTCGTCGATCCCTGCGAACAGCGCGTAGCGATCGCCGACGGTGTTGCGCAGGTCGGTGATCCGGCGTGTGTCCTGCGAGCTTTCCTTGATCGCGACGATCGTGTCGATCTCGGCGAGCTTCGCGAACAGCGCGGGCGTCACGTCGTTCGCATACGAGACGGGGTTGTTGTAGATCATCAGTGGCGAGTCGACCGAGGAGGCAACCGCGCGAAAGTGCTCGACGATCTCCCGCTCGTCGCCCGGGTACACCATCGCGGACATGACCATGAATCCGTCTGCGCCGAGCGCGCGGCAGTCGCGCACGTAGCCGCAGGCTGCGCGGGTGCTCGTCTCGGCCACGCCGGACAGCACGGGGACGCGTCCCGCCGAGACGCCGACGGCCGTCTCGACGACGGCGCGCTTCTCGTCGGGGTCGAGCACCTGGTTCTCGCCGAGGGATCCGCACACGACGAGCCCTGCGACACCCGAGTCGATCATGACCTCGAGATGGCGCGCGGTGGCGTCCAGGTCGAGGTCGCCGTTGCGGCGCATCTGCGTCGTAACGGCCGGGAACACGCCTTGCCAGTACGGCTTCATCGTCAGCCTCCGTCGGAGTCGGTGTCGGCCGGCAGGACCACGTAGGCCGCGCCCGCCCGGGTCGGGAATCGGATCTGCCCCTCGCTGACCTCGCATTCCACGGGGCCGCCGTCGCACGTCACGGTCAGAGGCAGCGGTGTGCGGATCAGGCACGGCGCGCCGGCGGCCGATCGCAGTTCCGCCTTGACGAGGCGGCCGTCGCGCCATTCGAGGTCGCATTCGAAGCCGCCGCGGAGCCGCAGCCCGGTGACGCTGCCGGTCGGCCATGCCGGCGGGAGTGCCGGCAGGAGCTCGATTCCGTCGTGGGACTGGACGAGCATCTCGCAGACCGCTGCGACTGCCCCGAGGTTGCCGTCGATCTGGAAGACGGTGAGTGGGTTGGTGCCGCCGGGTGGGGAGAGATCGAGGAGGCTCTGGTCGGTGCTGCGGCGGAGGATCGAGTACAGCTGGTCGTGGGCCTGCGCGCCCTCGCCGAACCGCGCCCAGAGCAGCGAGAGCCAAGCGACGCTCCAGCCGCCGTGAGAGCGGTCCGATGCCTCCTCGATCCTCAGCTCGAGCGCGCGTCGTGCGGCCTGCGCCAGCTCGGGTGTCGTGCGGGGAGTGATCTGAGCATCCGGGTACACGGCGAAGAGATGCGAGACATGCCGGTGACCCTTCTCCCACTCGGCGTGGTCCTCGCGCCACTCCTGCAGCTGTCCCCTGCTGCCGACACGCATTCGCGGGAGGCGATCCGTCGCCGCGGCGAGCTCCGCCGAGAAGTCCGGGTCGACGTCGAGGATCTCTGCCGCGCGGCGGCAGCGGTCGAAGAGCCCGGCGACGATCTGCGTGTCACCTGCCGGAGCCATACAGAGCCCCGAACGGATGCCGTTGCTGTCGAGGTACTGGTTCTCGGGCGAGAGCGACGGCCCGAAAAGGAGCTCACCGGTCTCGGGGTCTTCGACGAGGTAGTCGAGCGCGAACAGAGCCGCCTCCCGCATCGCCGGATACGCGCGATCGCGGAGGAACGACTCGTCCAGGTCGTAGGCGTAGCGCTCCCAGAGATGATGCGCGAGCCAGGCGGCGCCCGCCGGCCAGAGGCCGCAGAAGACGTTGTCGAGCGGCGCGGTGTCAGCCCACAGGTCGGTGTTGTGATGGGCGACGAAGCCCCGGCAGCCGTAGTGGATACGCGCGGTCTCGGCCCCGGTAACGCGCAGGCGGTCGATGAGGTCGAAGAGCGGTTCGTGGCACTCGGCGAGGTTCGCCACCTCGGCCGGCCAGTAGTTCATCTCGGTGTTGATGTTGATCGTGAACTTGCTGTCCCACGCGGGCTGGTAGCTGTCGTTCCAGATTCCCTGCAGGTTCGCCGGCAGGCACCCGGGTCGGCTCGAGCCGAGCAGGAGGTAGCGCCCGAACTGGAAGTGCAGCTCGACGAGACCGGCGTCAGTTGCGCCGTGCTCCACGCGTTCGAGTCGCGCGTCGGTCGGCAGCGCGTCGAGCACCGGATCCGCTCGGTCCTGCAGACGCAGCCGGATCCGCCGCATCGGCATCCGGTGGGCCTCGAGATGCCGTGAGCGGAGCTCGGCATACGGACGTGCCGCGGCCGCGTCGAGCGTCTCGCGGCAGACACGCGCGTAGTCCTCGTGGCGGAAGTCCGTCGCTGCCGCGACGAGGATCGTCACCGCGTCGGCGGCGCGCACCGAGACGTGGTCACCGGGCGTCTCGATCGTTCCGCCCTCCGCAAGCACGCGCGCGCGGCTCGAGAAAGCAGTGCCGCGAGCGCCAACGGCACCGCCGATCACGTGGTCGGTGCCCTCGAGTCGCTCGAAGGCGTCGTAGCGGCGATAGAAGTGGGAGCCGACTTCGATCGCCCCGGGGGTCGACGCCGCGATCCGGATCACGAGGACGTCGTCGGGAACGCTCGCGAACACCTCCCGGCGGAAGCGTGTGCCGCCGAGCTCGTACTCGACGGCGGCGATTCCGTCGTCCAGGTCGAGGGAGCGCCGGTAGCCGGAGACCTGCTCCTCGTGGTGGCCGCCGAAGAGGAGCGTCATGTCTGCGAGCACCTGGTAGCTCGCCTGCCGGTGGGGCATTCCGAACATCGCGAGCTCGGCCAGCGTGTGCGCCTCCTCCGTCCGGCCCTCCAGCAGCAGCCGCCGCACATCG
>DASTKF010000091.1:0-9158 GCA_035716065.1 Gaiella sp. | reverse complement strand
GTGTCCTCTGGCACCCCGAGATGGAAGAGGACAAGCGCCTGTTCGAAGCCCTCGTCGCCGAGGCGAGGCGCTACCGCGCGGAGCGCTCGGGCCGATGACGCCGCCCGTCACGCCCTTCAGGTCGCAGCTGCCCGTGAAGATTTCCTTCGGCGACGGGACGATCGGGGAGCTTCCGGACGCGCTCGCTGCGCTCGGTGCGACGAGCGCGCTCGTCGTCGTCGAGGAGCCCGTCGCCGGGCAGTCGGGGGTCACGGCCGCGCTCGGGGCCGCGGAGAGCGCCGGCGTCCGGCTCGAGCGGGTCGTCAAGGGGCCGGGCGAGCCGACCTTCGCGCTCGCGGACGAGCTCGCGGCTCGGGTCCGCGACGGTGCACTCGAGGCGGTCGTCGGCATCGGCGGCGGCTCGGCGCTCGATGTCGCGAAAGCTGCCCGGATCGTGGCGGACCAGGGAGGCGCCGCGGGCGACTACGCGAGCGGCGGGCGGGTTCCGAAGCCGCCGCGCATCGGCCTCGTCCTCTGCCCGACGACCTCCGGAACCGGCAGCGAGGTCTCGGGCGCGAGCGTGCTCACGGACACGGAGCGCGACAGGAAGATCGGCTTCGGCCATCCGAACATGCGCGCGCAGCACGCGCTCGTCGATCCCGAGCTCACGTACGGGCTGCCGGCGGCCCCGACCGCGCACTCCGGGGTCGATGCCATGGCGCAGGCGATCGGCGCGTGCACCGTGACGAACTCGTCGCCGCTGTCGGTCGCCTTCGGGCTGGAGGCGTGCCACCACGTCGCGCACTCGCTCCGCGAGGCGTTCGCCGACGGCGCGGACGCGGACGCGCGACGCCGCCTCTCGTGCGCGAGCCTGACGGCCGGCCTGGCGATGAACCTCTCGGACTGTGCCGCCGACCATGCGCTCGGACAGGCGCTGGGGAGCGTCAAGCACCTGCCGCACGGTCTGACGATCGGGCTCGTCCTCGCGGAGACGCTCGAGTCGACCCGCGCCGACTGCGCCGACCGGCTGGAGCGTGTCGCGGACGCGCTGGGGGAGCCGGAGGACGGGACGTCCGACGGCTCTCGTGCCGTGCGCGCCGTGCAGCGTGTCCTCGCCGACGTGGGGTTCCCGACGCTGACCGACGTCGGCGTCACGGCGGACGACCTGCCGGCCCTCGTCGCGAGCGCGACGGGCGAGCAGTCCTACAACCTCGACGTCGACTGCCACGCCTGGACCCCGGCCGAGGTCGAGCAAGCCTTCCGCGCCGCGCTTTCCCTAGAGCAGCGGTTCGGGCAAGACCAAGAGCGGTGAGGCTGAAGCCACGCCCCAGGCCCCGGGGGCGTGGCTTTAGCCTCGCCCCTTGTCTCGCGTGCCTGTGGCATACGGGGGCGTGGCTTTAGCCTCGCCCTCGTCTCGCGTCGCCCGATCGTCGTAGTCGTCCATCACGATGGCGGCGCGACCCATTCCTGTGTAACGAGGTGGTGGATAGCACCGGCACTCTCGTACCGAGGGATCGAGCCATTCACTCAGGCTGCCTGTTGCCTATCGTGACGGCAAGTGTCCGAAACGGACAAGGAGGGGCGAGCTACCGCTCGGTCGAGACGAACACGCTCTTGAGCTCGGTGTTGTGGACGAGGCCTTCCATGCCGAGCTCCTTGCCGACGCCCGAGGCCTTGTAGCCGCCGAACGGGGCCTGCGGGAAGACCGAGCTATTCGAGTTGATGCCGATCGCGCCGGTGCGAAGCGCGCGCGCGACCCGGAGCTGCCGCGCGCCGTCCCGGGTCCAGAGCGAGCCCGACAGGCCGTACGGCGTGTCGTTCGCCAGCCGGATCGCCTCGTCCTCGGTCTCGAACGTGATCACGGAAACCACGGGTCCGAAGATCTCCTCGCGGGCGACGACCATGTCGTTCGTGCAGTCGTCGAGGATGGTGGGGCGGAGGTAGTACCCGCTGTCGAGACCTTCGGGCCGTGACCCGCCCTCGAGCACGGTTGCTCCGTCCTCGAGGCCGCGCGAGATGTAGCTCTCGACCGTCTCGCGCTGGGCGGCGGAGACGAGCGGCCCCATCTGCGTCTCGCCCGACTCCGGGTCGCCGACGACGATCGCGCGCGTCGCCGCGACGTAGTGCTCGAGCAGCTCGTCCTTCGCAGACGCCTCGACGAGCAGCCGCGAGCGCGCGCAGCAGTCCTGCCCGGCGTTCTCGAACACGGCGAAGGGGGCCAGGCGCCCGGCCTTCTCGAGATCGGCGTCGGCGAACACGACGCACGCGCTCTTGCCGCCGAGCTCGAGCGTCACCCGCTTGATCGTGCCCGCCGCCTTGCGCGCTATCTCGACGCCCACCTCGGTCGATCCCGTGAAGCCCACCTTGCCCACGAGCGGGTGCTCGACGAGCGCGTCGCCGACCGCGGTTCCCGGCCCCGGCACGACGTTGAGCGCGCCGGCAGGCAGCCCGGCCTCGAGGCCGAGCTCCGCGTACCGCAACACCGAGAGAGGGGAGAGGCTCGCCGGCTTGAGGACGACGGTGTTCCCCGCCGCGAGTGCCGGCGCCGTCTTCCAGTTGCCGATGTTGAGCGGGAAGTTCCACGGCGTGATGAGTGCGGTGACGCCGATCGGCTCGCGGAACGTGAGCACGATCCCGTCGCGGTCGACGGGGATCGTCGAGCCGAAGAACTTGTCCACGGCGCCCGCGTAGTAGCGCATCACCGCCGCGGCGTTCCCGGCGCACCACCGAGCGTCGCCGATCGCCATGCCCATGTCACGCGTCTCGATCAACGCGAGCTCGTCGGCGTGTTCCTCGATCAGGCCGGCCCACCGGTAGAGCACCTTCGCGCGCTGGATCGGCGTTCGCGCACCCCAATCCTCGAATGTGTGCGCGGCCGCCCGCACGGCCCGGTCGGCGTCCTCGGCCCCCGCCTCGGCCACCGTGCGGAACACCTCGCCGGTCGCGGGGTTGACCGTGTCGAACGTGCGCCCCTCGGCCGACGGCACCCGCTCGCCGTCGATCAGCAAGTTCTCGACCGTAATCATGTGGAAAGCCTAGACCTGCACTGCAAGCTCTCCGCCCGCCTCTCGGACCAGCACGGGTTCGCGGCCGGAGGGCGGCTTCGCCGCCCGGGAGGCCAAGAGCGGGTGGACATGCCTGTACCGGGAGGAGGGGGGCGCGTGGGCGAACCAGGGGTTCCTAGACGCCGACGACGTGCACGAGCCAGCGCCGGTCGCGCTCGCGGTCGAGCTCGAGGAAGAGCACGCGCTGCCAGCGGCCGAGGCACAGCACGCCGTCGCGCACCGGGATCGACTCGCCCGCCGGGCCCATCAGCATCGACATACAGTGCGAGTGCCCGTTCGAGGCCTCCATGTCCTCCTCGGAGACGTTCTCCGTCCGGCGGTCCCAGTCGTCGTGCGCGTAGTAGTGCTCGGTCGGCACGAGCCGGCGAAGCAGGACCGAGAAGTCCTCGAGGAAGCCGCGCTCGTACTCGTTCACGCGGACGGAACAGGTCGTGTGCGGGGAGTAGACGCAGCACACGCCGTCGCGAACGCCGCTCTCCTGCACCGCTTCCTGGACGTGGTCGGTGATGTCCGTCACCGAGAGCCCGCCCGCCGTCCGGAAGTGGGTCTCGCGGTGGAAGGTCTTGAGCGAGCCGCCGTTCGCGGTCTCGGCCGTCTCGGGTGCGCTCGCCATCGGCGCCATTGTGTCAGCAGGACGAGCATCCGGCGCGACGGACATGCGCTCACATCGCACGGAGCACCGCATACCAGGTCCGGTCGGCGACACGGAGGAGCGCGTGCTCGAGGTCGGAGTAGCCGCGGTACACCTCGAGCGCTGCGGTCCGGTCCCAGGATGTGCCGTCGCGCGGCAGCGCGGCGAACGCCGCCAGCAACCCGTGCTCGACCGTGCGGGCCGCCTTGATCATCAGCTCGGCGTGGTCTCCCGGGTGCTCGCCCTTGCCCGAAAGGCAGCCCACCGCGTCGTTCAGGTGCCGTGTCGCCTCCTCGACGCTCGCTCCCATGGCGGCCGTGTGCTCGTCGGGTCGCCACTCGAACGCGTCGGCGACCCGCACGGTGTCCTTCGCGCGGTCGAGCACCTCGTCGATGCGCTCGGAGAGCGCGTAGGCGTCCTCCTGCTCGATGGGCGTCGTCAGCGCGGTGGAGAGCGCCTGGAGAAGCTCGTGGCGGAGGTGGTCGCCCTCGTGCTCCGCGTCGCGCACGGCGCGTGCGTCTGCGGCGTCGCCCGTCGCCGACCAGCGCGCGAAGTCCGTCATCCCCCGCGTCGTGACGTCCGCCTGGTCACGCAGCAGGCCCAGGACGTCCGGGTGGTGCGGCAGGAACCAGCGGAGGCGGTCGCTCACGTCCCCAGACTCGCACAGACAGAGAGCAGGGCGCCGAGAATCGCGCAGACGGGGATGGTCAGGAACCACGCGGAGATCGTGTCCGCGACCCCGGCCCAGCGCACGTGCCGCGGGTGGCGGTCGGCGCCGACCCCGACGACCGCGGCGGTCACCACGGTCGACGTGCTGACCGGTGCGCCTACGGCCGTCGAGCCGAGGATCACGGCGGCCGCCGAGGTCTGGGACGCGAGGGAGTCGACGGGCGTGGGCCGGAAGTAGCCACGGCCGACGCGCCGCACGACCCGGCCGCCGCCGACGACCGTCCCGAGCGCGAACACGAGCGCGACCGACCAACGGACCGAGGAAGGGATCTCGAACTGGTCGATCGCGCCCGTCGCGAGCAGCGTCGTCGCGGCGACGCCCATCGCCTTCTGGCCGTTGTTCGTGCCGTCGCTCAGCGCGACCGCGCCCGCCGAGACCCAGATCCCGCCCCGTACCGGCCCGAGCATCCGCCGGGTGCCGCGCGACAGCGCGCGCACGGCGACCCGCCGCGACGCCCATCCGGCCGCAAGGCCGACGATCGGGGAAAGAACGAGAGCGGCGAGCGCCCCGACGACGCCGACCGGGTGGATCCCGTCGAGGCCTCCCCAGGTGACCGCGTGGACGCCGCCGGCGGCCAGCGCGGCGCCCGCGATTCCGCCGATCATGCCGTGGGTCGCGCTCGTCGGGAGCCCGAGCCGGGCCGCGACCGCGACGAACGCGATCGTCGCGATGCACCCCGATGCGTAGACCGACGCGACCTCGTCGTCCGGCAGGTCGACGAGGCCTGCGATGGTCAGCGCGACTGCGGTGCCGCCGAGCAGCGCCCCGAGCGCATGGAGGAGAAACGAGTATCCGAGCGCGACCCGCCACGGCGCCGCTCGGGACGCGACGAGCGCCGAGGCCGCGTTCGGCGCGCTCGAGATGCCGAGCACGAACGCGAGCCCGAGCGCGGCTCCGATCGCGACGACGTCCACCGTCCGACCCTACGCCGCGCGACGCCGGAGGCTGTCAATGGGAAGCCCCTCCGGCGTCGCCGCCAGAGGGGGTCTTCCCTCCGTGAGTTGCCTCGGTGCAGTCCCTCGTGCTAGCGGACGCGCCGCTTCAGCAGAACGACGGGCCAGGCCATCAGGTCGCCGTACTTGAGCGACAGGCCCACGGCTTCCCAGCCGTCCTCGCCAAGCTCGTTCAGGTGCTCGGGGACGAATGCGTCCTCTTCCTTCTTGAGGTTCTTGGCCTCCTTGAGGGGTACGACGAGGTATTCGAACCGAGTGATCCCCAAGGGCGGGGCCTCAATCGTCGGCGTGGTCGTCATCTCGTGACACCTCCTGTTGAGAACCAGGCTCTCACGGCGCCACCGTCTCGGCGTCGGGGAATACGCGGACGCGAGCCGCGGACGTCGCGAACCGCTTCGCAACCCAAGGGCAGGCACCCTGTTGATCCACGCGTTGTGACCCCATTGCGTCGGAAGCGGCACCCTCCCGGGCCGCGATACCGCATGATTGCCCGGCGGGCCCGTAGCTCAGCTGGTTAGAGCAGCCGACTCATAATCGGTAGGTCCCTGGTTCGAGTCCAGGCGGGCCCATCAGGAATCATGCGGGCGCGGCGCCCGCCCTCGGCGCTACTCAGCCAGGGAACGTCACGAACCCCAATAAGGGGGGTCGGGACGCGTGGGAGGCAGCGATGTCCGGTTCATCACAACCGTCGACCACCACTCCAGCGTGACGCTGCTCGACGACTGGCGGGCGATCGCGTCGCCGCGCGATGCGGACGTGGATCGTCCGAACCGCGGCGGACGCGCGGAGAGCGATCCGTCGGTCATGCTCGGCCTCGTGCTGGTCCTCGCCGCCAACACCGTCGTGGTCGCTGCGCTCGTCGCGGCTGTGGTCTGGATCCTGGCGTAGCCCGTCCCCCTGAACCGTAGAGAGGGGCCGGTCCACACCGGCCGGCCCCTCTCTTTCCCACCGCTCTACCGCGCCGTCCTGACCTGGACGAGGCGTCGGGTGGACACGCCCGCCAGGACGTTCTCGCCCTGCTTGCGCGCTCGGACGAAGAACTGGACGTTGTAGCCGTTGCGGATCGGGAAGCTCGCGCGCGGCACCATGCTGAGCGTCGCCCAGCCGTCGCTGCCGGTGCGCTGCTCACCGGCCGCGGACGTCAGGATCGGCGTCGAGCGGCCGAAGACGAGCGCGTCGCGCACGACGTACCCGCGCGTGTCGACGACATGGACGCGCAGCGTCAAGGTCGTGCGCCGGGTTCGCACCGGGTTCGGGTTGAACGCCACACCGTCGATGACCAGCCGGGCGGGCAGGGAGACGCTCGTCACCGGAATCGAGTACTTGCCGTTCGGGAGCTTGACCGCGCCCGGTGGAAGGGCAGGCCCGCTCGAGGCGATCTGGGCCGTCGGGTTGGATGCGACGGTGACGCTCCCGCTCGCGTTCCGGGCCGTCACGCGGACCCGAAGCCGTTGTCCGACGTCGGCCGAGGACAGCGCGTACCGCGTGGTCGTCGCACCGGAGATCGCCGGGCAGTTCGAGCCGTCGGAGCGGCCGCCGTCGGCGCCGCACCGCACCCACTGGTAGGCGTACGTGATCGGCGCCGCGCCGACCCACTCACCACCGCTCGCGGTCAGTGTCTGACCCTGGGTGGTCGTGCCGCTGATCGCCGGCTCGCGCGTGTTGCGCGGCGGTCCGGTCGCCGCCGAGGATTGCACGACCGAGGTCGCGTTCGAGGCGACGGTCTTCGAACCGGCGCTGTTCGTCGCGGTCACGCGGACGCGCATCCGTCGTCCGACGTCGGAGCTCGCGAGCTTGTAGCTCGAGCCCGTGGCGCCGGAGATGAACGCGCAGTTCGAGCCGTCCGGCGCGCCGCCATCGGTGCCGCAGCGAACCCACTGGTACGCGAACGTGATCGGGCTCGTGCCCGACCAGCCGCCGCTCGTCGAGGTCAGCGTCTGGCCCTCGACGGGAGACCCCGAGACCCTCGGGTCCGAGGTGCTGGTCGGGGCTTGAGACGCCGTCACGACGGCGGTCGCGTTTGACGTCGCCTGACCCGTTCCGTCTGCGTTGCTGGCCGTGACCATCACGCGCAGCGTCTTCCCGACGTCGGCGGACACGACCGTGTAGCCGGCTCCCGTGGCGCCGCCGATCGCGGCACAGCTGCCGCCACCGGACGCGCAGCGCTGCCACTGGTACGCGAAGGAGCTGGGCGAGCCCGACCACGAGCCCGACGTCGCCGTCAGCGCCTTTCCGAGGGAGGCGCTCCCGGAGATGGTGGGCGGCGACTGGTTGATCGGCGCGGCCTGGGCGCGCGCCTGCGCCGACGTGCTCAAGAGCGCCGCGACGGCGAGTGCGCCCGCGACGAGGATTCCGCTCGACACGACCATCCAGCGGCGGGCGTCCGCGCTGCGTGCGCGACGGTTGGGGTCCGGCATGACGAAAGCTCCCTTCGGTCGGATACAGCGGCGTCTACCCGGGACGAGCCGTAGCTCATGCGCGTCCGTACGAAAAGCAAACGGCTTCGAACGAATCCCTTACAGACCGGGGAGGATTCGGAACGCCCGCGCGGTATCTGCCCCGAGCGGCCTGTCCGGTGACAGCCGCATTGAGGGCCGGGGACCCCGACCCTCGAGAAGACGGCGCGCGGTGCCGCCGCCACCCCCTCCCCTGAGGTGCGGCGGCCCGCGCTCCGTCGTTCAGATCGCGGAGAGGACTTTCACGACGGTGGTGGTATCCGTCGCCTGTCCCCTTCACAATGGGAAGCGTCCCCGCCCCCTCGGAAAGGAAGCGCCGAGCACATGGACATCTCGAAGCTGTCGCACGGAGCGAAGCTCATCATTGGAGGAACGGTCGCGTTTCTGATCGTGTCGATCTTCAACTGGCAGGAAGTCGACATCAGCGGCATCGCCTCCGTCGGTCGCAGCATGTGGCACGGGTGGGGTGTCCTCGCCGGACTGCTGGCGATCGCGCTGCTGGTCTGGGAGGTGATCCGGCTCGCGAACATCAACGTCGCCATGCCCGTCACGCCCGCCATGACAAGCGCCGCGCTCGCCGTCCTGCTCGCGATCTTCACCGTCATCAAGTTCCTCGCCGACAACGAGTTCCGGACCTTCTGGGCGTGGCTCGGGCTGATCCTCGCCATCGCGATCGTCGTCGGCGCGTGGATGAACATGCAGGCGGCAGGGGAGGGGCTCGCCGACATCCGCACCCAGGTCGGCTCCGCGGCCGCCGCGGCCAAGGGGGCCGTCGACCGTGACGACAAGCCGGTGGAGACCGCGCCGGCCGCGCCCGTGGAGACCCCCCCTGCACCACCGGCCGCTCCGTCACCGCCGGCGACCCCGCAGGCGGACGACGCGTCGCGCACCGAACCGTAGCCCCCCTCCTCCAGCGCTTCTCTCCCGGCTACCGGGAGAGAAGCGCGGCTACACTCAGCGTATGGCCGAGATCGGCACGCTGCGCGTCAAGACGGGCCTCGCCGAGATGCTCAAGGGCGGGGTCATCATGGACGTCGTCGACGCCGAGCAGGCTCGGATCGCGGAGGACGCGGGCGCCTGTGCGGTGATGGCGCTCGAGCGCGTCCCGGCCGACATCCGCCGCGACGGCGGTGTCGCGCGCATGTCCGACCCGGAGAGGATCCGCGAGATCCAGGAGGCCGTCTCGATTCCCGTGATGGCGAAGTGCCGGATCGGGCACTTCGTCGAGGCGCAGATCCTCCAGGCCCTCGAGATCGACTACATCGACGAGTCCGAGGTGCTGACCCCGGCCGACGTCGAGCACCACGTCGACAAGCACGCGTTCACCGTCCCGTTCGTCTGCGG
>DASTKF010000090.1:0-2952 GCA_035716065.1 Gaiella sp. | reverse complement strand
CACGAAGTCGGCACACACCCGTGACAGGCTGAGGTCTAGCGTCACCGGCATGGAGGAAGCACGGAGCGTCCTCGAGCGGTTCGAGCGGATCGAGTCCATGCGACGGGCGAACGCGGGCCCGGTCGAGCTGCTCGGGGAGCTCCGGGCCCTCCTGCGGGAGGCCGAGGCATGGGTCCGGGTGGAAGGAGGTGATGCGGGCGACGACGCCGTGGCGCGGCTCCGGCAGGCGTTGGCGCGTGACATGATCAGGGCGTGATCTCACACTGGGACGACGTCGACGCCGTCCACCGAGGCTCGGGTCACATCTCGGGTCACTGGCAGTCGCTCACGGGCGGGACCTCGGAGTGGGTCGGGGTGAAGCGGATCCGGATCGATCCAGGGAAGTGGTCGACGCCGCTTCATCTCGAGGGCTCGGAGGAGGAGATCTTCTTCGTCCTCGACGGATCGGGCGTCTCCGTTCAGGCCGACGGCTCCGGCGAGGCGGCCTACGCGGTCGGGCCGGGGGACTGCCTCGTGCATCTCGCGCTCGAGCACGCCCACACCCTTCAGGCGGGGCCAAACGGGCTCGTCGTCCTTGCCTTCGGCGAGCGGCACTATGCGGCGAACACGCTCCTCCCCCGCGCCGGGGTGTCGTGGCTCGGTCCCACGTGGGTGCTCGAGGGGAGCCCCGACGACCACCCCTGGGCACGGGAGATCGCGGTCGGTCCGCCGGAGGTCGGCGAGCTGGCCGAGCGGCCGGCGCGGATCGTCAACGTCAGCGAGATCGAGCCTCGGGTGCGCGAAGGCGAGACGGTCGCGCGCGCAGTCCGCGACCTGGGCCGTGCCGCGGGCTCCGAGAAGACCGGCCTGCAGCTCTTCGACATCACGCCTGGGAAGCTCGTCAACCCGCCGCACTGCCACAGCGCCGAGGAGGAGATCTTCGTCGTTCTCGACGGCGCAGGCAGCCTCGAGCTCTGGCCCAATCGCCGTTTCGGCGGTGACCACGAGACGCACGCCGTGCGGCGGGGGAGCGTCGTGGCGCGTCCGGCCGGAACGGGGCGGCCGCACACCTTCCGCGCCGGCGACGACGGGATGCAGCTGCTTGCCTACGGCACACGGGACACGCGCGACGTGACCTTCTATCCTCGGTCTGGCAAGGTGAGCTTCCGTGGGGTCGGGCTGATCGGCCGGCTGGAGGTGCTCGACTACTGGGACGGGGAGGATTGAGCGTCACGTGAAGGAGTCGGGTGGACCGCGGTGAACGAGGCGTGGTCATGGGACTCATTCGACTCTTGCCCCGGTCAGGCGGAGCCCAGCCCGCGGTCGAGCCCGTGGACGACGCCACACCCGAGATGCCGCTCGAGGAGGAGGCCGTCGTGGAGTCGCCCATGGTGAGCGAGCCGGCCCACGAGCCGGAGTCGGCGGAGGTTGTGCCGGTCGCGTCGCCCTCGGTCCAACGGGAGGGCTCTGCGCCCACGCCGCAGGGCACCGCGACGCGCGTCATCGCGCTCGCGAATCAAAAGGGTGGCGTCGCGAAGACCACGACGACGCTCAACCTGGGCGTCGCCCTGAGTGAGACGGGCCATCGAGTCCTGATCATCGATCTCGACCCGCAGGGCAACCTGACGATGAGCCAGGGTCTCAATCCCGACGTGATCGAACGCTCGATGTTCGACGTGCTCGTCCACAAGATTCCGATCTCGGAGATCATCGAGCACCGCGAGGTCGACCTCGCGGTGGCGTCCATCGATCTCGCGGGCGCCGAGCTCGCGCTGAGCGCGATGATCGGCCGCGAGCGCTCGCTCGAGAAGGCGCTCGCCGAGGTGCGCGCCTCCTACGACTACGTGCTGGTCGACACGCCCCCGTCGCTCGGTCTGCTGACGATCAACGCGTTCGTCGCGGCCACCGGGGTGATCGTGCCGGTGCAGTGCGAATACCTTTCGCTGCGCGGGCTCGTCCAGCTCGAGAACACCCTCGCAATGGTGCGGGAGAACCTCAACCCGCACGTCGGTGTCGAGGGAATCGTCGCCACCATGTTCGACGGCCGCACGCTCCACTCGCGCGAGGCGATCGAGATCCTCGAGGAGAACTTCGGCGAGCTGGTGTACCGCACCAGGATTCGCAAGACCGTTCGTTACGCGGAGGCGCCGGTCAAGGGCAGCTCCGTCCTCAAGTACGACCCATCCGGCGCCGCCGCGGAGGCCTACCGCGAGCTGGCGCGCGAGATCGTCGCGGCGAAGGAGGCCGAGGATGGCGCGCAAGCGCGCAAGCATGCGTGAAGGACCGCTCGCGGAGCTGTTCCGCGCGACGGAGGCGGCACAACGCACGCAGGGTGAAGCCGCGGACTCCCCGCCGGCTGCAGACCCTGCGGCCGCCCCCGAGCCGACGGCTGCCACTCCGGCGCAGGTTCCGCTCGACAGCGAACCGACGCTGGTCTCCCGCCCCGGCGCGGAGCTCGACGCCACGGTCGAGCACGTCTACGACTTCGAGGTCGCGGCTCCCGAGCCCGCGCAACCTGCCGTGACTGCGGTGCCCGACCCGGAGGCGGAGCCTGCGCAGGAGCCCGTCGTCGAGCAAGTCGCGGAGGTCGTCGAGCTTGTGCCGCCGTCCGTGCATGCCGACCCGGTCTCTTCTCGCGCGCCCGACGCGGCTGCTGACGCCGAACGCGTCGAGCCGTACGCGCCGCCGGCGAGCCGCTTCGTGACCCCTATGCCGGAAAGCCCGCCCCGGCTCCATGTCGCCGGCGACGTTGCGTCGTACCTCGCCGTGATCCGCGTCGTCGGGGTCGGCGGCGCGGGAATCAACGCCGTGAACCGAATGATGGATGCGGGTATCGCGCAGGTCGACTTCGTCGCAGTGAACACCGATGCGCAGCAGCTCGAGCTCTCCGACGCGCCGGTCAAGATCCACATCGGCGAGTCGATCACCCAGGGTCTCGGCTCCGGCGCCGACCCCGAGACGGGTCGCCGCTCG
>DASTKF010000089.1:0-5279 GCA_035716065.1 Gaiella sp. | reverse complement strand
GGACACGCTGCCGGCGATGGCGCTCTTCGTCGTCGCGACACTTGTCGTGTTCCACTTCGCGCTGCCGGGCGGAGCGAGTGAGGACGCCGCGTACGGCTTGCTCTGGGTCGCGCTCGTCTTCACGGCGTTGCTCGGCCTCGGTCGCGCGTGGGCGCCAGAGCGCGAGGCGGGCGCGCTCGACGGGCTCGTGCTCGCGACATCCGATCGCAGCGCCATCTGGCTCGGCAAGGCGCTCGCGACGCTCGCGTTTCTCGTGGCGGCCGAGGTCGTGGCGCTGCCCGCGTTCGCGCTCTTCTTCGCGCCGCTGGACGGGCCGGCGCTGCTCGGGGTGCTCCTCGCGTCGGTCGGGATCTGCGCGGTTGGCTCCCTCGTCTCGGCGATGGCGGCCGCAGCGCGAGGCCGCGAGGTGTTGCTCCCGCTCCTGTTCCTCCCGCTCGCGATTCCGCTCGTCGTCGGCGGTGTCGGCTCGAGCATCTCGCCGGAGCCCGGCGCGTATCTCGCCTTCCTCGGCCTGTACGACGCGGTGTTCGCGATACTTTCGTGGGCGGCGTTCGAGTACGTCGTCACCGAATGAGCATCACGAGACCCTCTCTCTCAGTCCTGGCCGCGCTCGCGGTCGCGCTCGCCGCCGCGTCGGTCCTGCTGACCTTCTTCATCGCTCCCGAGGACGCCGACCAGGGCCTGTCGCAGAAGATCTTCTACGTCCACGTGCCGATCGCGCTCACGGCCTACGCCTGCTTCGGGCTCGGCGCGTGGAAGGCGCTCCGGCTGCTGCTCACCCGGGGGGAGCGGTACGACCTGGAGAGCTACACGGGAATCCATCAGGGCACGATCTTCGGCGCGCTCACGCTCGTGACCGGCTCGATCTGGGCGAAGGCGTCCTGGGGCGTGTGGTGGACATGGAGCTCGAACCAGCTCGTCCTGTTCCTCGTGCTGTTCCTCTTCTACTGCGCGTACTTCATGCTGCGCTTCTCGATCGAGCCCGGGCCGCAGCGTGAGCGCATCTCCGCCGTGTACGCGCTGTTCGGCGTCGCGCTGATCCCGGTCAGCTTCTTCGCGATCCGGCTCGCGAGCGACTTCATCCATCCGACGGTGTTCACTCGGGAAGGGCCGCAGATGACCGGCTCGATGTTCGCGGCCTTCTGCACCTCGTGGGCGGCGATCACGCTACTCGCCTACGTCATGTACCGCACCGAGCTCGCCGGCAAGCGAACCGACGTGAACCTGCGGGAGCTCCGAGAGGCGCTGGCACGGTGAGCGCGGGCGAGAAGTACGTTGCCGCCGCCTACGGCGTCTTCCTCGTCTTCGTCCTCGTGTGGGCGGCGATCATCGCGACGAAGCTCTCGCGATTGGAGCGCGAGACGGGAGAGCTTGCGCGGCTCGCGCGTGCCCGCACGGCAGGGGAACAGGGTGATGGCTGAGCTGCTCGTCTGGCCCGCGCTGCTCGGTTACGGCGAGGCTGCGTTCGCGTACGCCGGAGGGCTGCGGGGTGTGGGCAGATACGGTCGGCTCGGGATCTGGGGCGTTCGGATCGGCTGGCTGGCGCAGACGGCGCTCCTCGCCGTGCAGGCGGCGACGTCCGACGGCTTTCCGTGGGGCACATGGGCCGGTGCGCTGAACCTTCTCTGCTGGCTCGTGGTCACCGGGTACCTCGCCTGGGGCAGCAATCCTCGCTACCGGCTGCTGGGGCTCGGGGTGATGCCCGTCGCGGCCGCGCTCCTCGTGCTCGCGTGGCTCGGCGGCGGCACTGACGTCCACAGCTCAGACGGGGCGGGATGGGCGCTCGACGCCCATGTGGGCCTGATGCTCGCCGCGTTCGCGAGCTTCACCGTCGCCGCAGCGGTCGCACTCCTCTACCTCTTCGAGGAGCGGCGCCTGAAGCACCGGGATGCCCACCTGCTGCGCCTGCGCCTGCCCCCGCTCGAAGCGCTCGACAGGCTGGCGGCGCGGGTTGCGCTCGTCGGTCTGGCGCTGCTCAGCGCGGGCATCGTTGTGGGTCTCACCCGGCTCGAGGCCGGTGAGATCGATGTCGCGATGACCGTGACCGTGGTGCTGTGGGCCCTCTACGCAGCTGCGCTCGTCCTGCGACGCGAGATCGGGCTTCAGGGCCGCCGGCTCGCGTGGTCACTCGTCGCCGGGTTCACGCTCGTCGGCGTCGTCCTTCCGCTGACCCATTTCGCGTCGTGAAGATCGCGCTCGCAGGCGTCTCGCACCACACGGCTTCGATCGAGCTGCGTGAGCGCGTGGCCATCGATCGCGAGGCCGCTGCGTCATTCGCGGGGGAGCTCGTGCGGAACGGCAACGGCCAGACCGAAGCGGTCGTCCTCTCCACCTGCAACCGGACGGAGCTCTACGTCGCGTCGAGCGACGGCGACGCGGGCGAGGTCGCGGACCGCGCGCTCCTCGCGCTCGCGGGCGCGGACGCGGACGCGCTCGCTCCGGTCGCATACCGGCTTTCGGACGAGTCGGCCGCGCTGCACCTCTTCCGCGTCGCAGCGGGCCTCGACTCCCTCGTCCCCGGCGAGGGCGAGATCCTCGGGCAGGTGCGGGACGCCTACGAGGCGGGAGCCCCCGGCGCGATGCTCGACCGGACCTTCCGCATGGCGCTGCACGCCGGGCGTCGCGCGCGTCTCGAGACGGCGATCGGCGAGAGCCCCGCCTCCGTCCCGGCAGCGGCGGCCGCCCTCGCGCAGCAGGTTTTCGAAGGCCTCGACGGCCGTCGCGTCGTGTTGGTCGGAGCGGGGAGGACCAGCGAGCTGACCGCCAGGAACCTCCGCTCGCGCGGCGCAACGGTAACGGCCGTCGTCAATCGCACGCTCGAGCATGCAGAACGGCTCGCCGCAGAGCTCGGCGCCGGCGCGCTCCCGCTCGACGACGTCGCGCAAGCGCTGACGGAAGCCGACGTCGTCGTCTCCTCCACGAGCGCGCCGGGGTTCGTTCTCACCGGTGGACGGCTCGTGTCCGCGTTGCGCTCGCGGCGCGGCCGCCCCGTGCTCTTCGTCGATCTCGCGGTGCCGCGGGACGTGGACCCCGCGCTCGCGTCCGTCGACGGGTGCTTCGTCTACGACGTGGACGACCTCGAAGCCGTCGTCTCTGCGTCGCTCGAGGGCCGTCGCGCGGAGGCCGTGCATGCGGAGCGGATCGTGGCTGCGGAGGCGGAGCGATTCCGCGCCTGGCAGGCTTCCCTCGCGGTCGTTCCGGCAATCGCGTCGCTGCGCGCGTTCGCGGAGGAGATTCGCTCCTCCGAGCTCGCCCGGGTCGAAGGCAAGCTTCCCGAGAGCGAGCGTGCGGTGGTCGACACGGTCACCGCGCAGATCGTCAACAAGCTGCTGCACCTGCCGACGATCCGCATGAAAGAGGCGGCCGTCACGCCCGATGGGCTGGTCTATGCTGACGTGGTGCGCCACCTGTTCGGGCTCGCGGAAGAGGACGAGGCATGACGCGCCAAGGTGTCGCTCATGCTCGGCCGCTGCCGCTCGTCGTGCCGACCGCCTTCGTCCGGATCCGGCCACGCGGGTCGAAGCCGTGCGGCATCCCCGCGACGTACACCACCCGCCGCAACTGTGCTGCTTCGCGTCGGCTCGCGCGGTAGCAGGCTTGCGCTGACCCAGGCCGAGCGCGCGGCGGATGCCCTGCGCCGGCCTGGCGTCGAGATCGCGCTGGTCCCGATCACGACCGCAGGCGACCGCGACCGGACACGGCCGTTCGGCGAGATCGGCAGCCGCGGCGTCTTCGTCAAGGAACTGGAGGAGGCGCTCCTCGAGGGCCGCATCGACGTCGCCGTGCACTCGGCCAAGGACATGACCTCGACCGACGCCGCGGGGCTCGCGGTCGGGGCGTATCCCTCCAGGGAGGACCCGCGCGACGCCCTGTGCGGCGCGTCGGAGATCCGCCCGGGCATGCGGATCGGAACGGCTTCGGCACGTCGCAAGGCGCAGCTTCTCGCGCTGGATCCGACGCTGTCCATCGAGCCGCTGCGCGGCAACATCGACACCCGGCTCCGCAAGCGCGGCGAGCGCGGCCTCGACGCGATCGTGCTCGCCGCATGCGGCCTCGACCGCCTCGGCCTGGGCGGCGAGATCGGAAGGAGGCTCGATCCCGACGAGATGCTGCCGGAGGCGGGGCAGGGAGCGCTCGCGCTCCAGGTGCGGGCTGGAGAGGAGCACCTCGTCGCGGCGGCCGACGACGCCGAGACCCGCCGCCGCGTCGAGGCGGAGCGCCGCTGCGTCGCGGCCGTCGGAGGAGGTTGCCTGGCCCCGGTGGCCGCGCACCACGACGGGATCGTGTTGACGGGCCTCGTGGCGGCCGAGGACGGAAGCTGGCTCGAGCGCCGGACGAGCGACGATCCGGCGACACTCGGCCGCGAGCTGGCGGCGCTGGCCCGGTGAGCACGGGCGAAGGCGACGACCTGTCGCATGGACGCACGCCGTGGTGCGATCGCGATCGGCCGTGGGCTCTGCACCGACGGGCGCCGGGAATCCACACGAGCCGGAGCTCCCTCCAGCGTCGTTGCACAATCGGCACAGACTCGGCCCAGACGGGTCACACCTTCGCCGCTACCGTCCGTCTCCCCGTGGGTGGGTGGGGGCTAGGGATGGGAAGAAGAGGCGCGCCGATTTCGACGTTTGGGACGCACGGCAGATCCGCTCCCGCGAAGTCCGCCTGCCTCTCTCTCGCCGGCGCCTCCCGGTACGCCGTCCCTCCCCTCGCGTCGGGCGGACGACCGACGCCTCGCCGCGGGGACTGACCGTGGCACGAGTCGTCGTTACCCGGCCGGCCGGCCGCGAGGGTGAGCTCCTCGAGGCGTTGCGGTCGGAGGGGCACGATGCGATCCACGTCCCGCTCGTCGCCATAGAGCCCGTCGGCGACGCGCCGATCGACCTCGGCGACTACGACTGGCTCGTCCTCACGAGCGTGACGGGCGCGCGGGAGGTCCGCCGCCGGATGCGCGGCGTCCCGAGACGTGTCGCCGCGATCGGCCCGGCGACCGCGACCGCGTTCGGCGGCGCGGACGTCGTGGCGTCGCCATCGACCCAGGAGGGCCTGCTTTCCGCGATGCCGGCGGCGCCGGGCCGCGTGCTCTTCGCCGGAGCCGAGGGCGCGCGTCGACTGTTGCCGGAGACGCTCGACGCCGATGTGGTCGTGCTCTATCGGACGGTTCCGCTCGCGGCACCGGCCTGGCCGCCGTGCGACGTCGTGATCCTCGCGTCGGGCTCCGCGGCACACTCCTACGCGGCGTTGAGGCAGGCGACGCCGGCCGTGTCGATCGGGCCCGAGAC
>DASTKF010000088.1:0-2411 GCA_035716065.1 Gaiella sp. | reverse complement strand
GCCGTTCGAGGACTGGATCGGGAGCTCCTGCCACATCCACTCGTCGCTCTTCCGCGGCGACGAGCCGGTGTTCGCGAACGACGACGCGCTCTTCGGGCAGTGGCTTGCTGGTCAGATCGCGTGTGCCAAGGAGCTGGCCGTCTTCTTTGCGCCGACGATCAACTCGTACAAGCGCTACGCGGCGGGCAGCTGGGCGCCGACGACGCTCGCCTGGGGGAAGGACAACCGGACCTGCGGCTTCCGGGTGGTCGGTCACGGAAAGGCTCGGCGGGTCGAGACCCGGATCCCCGGCGGCGACGTCAACCCCTACCTGGCCTTCGCAGCGCTGATCGCAGCGGGCCTGCACGGGATCGAGCAGGGCCTCGAGGCACCGCCGCCGCTCCAGGGCAACGCATACGAGTCCGACGCGGAGCGCTTCCCGTCGACGCTGCGCGACGCGATCGCCGCGCTCGAGGCCGGGACGATGGCGCGCGCGGCGTTCGGGGACCAGGTCGTCGACCACTACCTCAACTACGCGCGCACCGAGCAGAGGCTCTTTGACCGCTTCGTCACGGACTGGGAACGGAAGCGGTACTTCGAGCGGATCTGACGTCACCGCGACGCTGCGGGCGAAGCGGGCGCTCGACGTGGCGGTCTCCGGCTCGCTGCTCGTGCTGCTCGCCCCCGTGTGGGCCGCCGTGCTCGGTGCCGTCGGGCTCGACATGCTGCGCTGCCCGCGCGACCGGGGGCCGCTCTTCTACCGGGAATCGCGCGTCTCGGGGGGCCGCCCGTTTCGCCTCCTCAAGTTCCGGACACTGCGGCGCGACGTCCTCGCGGTCGCGGCCGGCCATGTCCGGCCGTACGAGGCGGACGTCGCCAACCTCACGTGGGCCGGACGACGGGTGCTGAAGCCCGTCTACCTGGACGAGTTGCCGCAGCTCGTCAACGTGCTCCGCGGAGACATGAGCCTGGTCGGCCCCAGACCGTGGCCCAAGGAGCTCGTGGAGCGGCAGGTCGCGCGGGGCGTCGACTACCGCCTCCGTGTCCCGGCCGGCTGGACGGGAGCGGCGCAGGTCTCGAAGGGACTCGACGCGCAGTTCGAGCAACTCGACCTCGACTACGTCGCGCTGCTCGAGAACGGCTCGGCCCGGGACGTCGTTCGCCGTGACCTCGGCCTCCTCGGGAGCACGGTTCGGACGATGCTGCGCGGCGAAGGGCTCGCGAACTGATGACCCACGAGAAGCGCATCGAGATCCGCTGGCGTGACCTGGACGCGCTCCGCCACGTCAACAACGCCGTCTACGCGACCTATCTCGAGGAGGCGCGCGACGAGTGGTTCGTGCGCGCGCTCGGGCCGGGCGGCAATTTCTGGGACTACGTGCTCGCCCGCGTAGCGATCGACTTCCGCCGCGAGCTGACGCAGGACGACGAGGCGCTCGTCGTCCGGACGCGCCTCGTCCGGATCGGTACCTCGAGCCTGACGTTCCGCGAAGAGATCGTGTCGCTCGCGGGCTGGGTCGCCGCGGATGCGGAGTCCGTCGTGGTCGCCCGCGACCGCGACTCGGGCCGCTCGAGGCCGCTAACCGACGCCGAGCGCGCCGCACTGTCGGCAATGCTCGCCGACGCCTGATTCCGGCGCGCCCGCCTGCGCTACGTTCCCCGCATGGACGCGCGGCCCATCATCGGCATCACCTCGTACGCGCAGCCTGCACAGTGGGGCGCGTGGGAGCTGAAGGCGGCGCTCGTGCCGTACGACTACGTCGAGTCCGTGGAGCGCGCCGGCGGCCGCGCGCTCGTCGTCCCGCCGAGCGTCGACGGCGTCGACGAGACGCTGGACGTCCTCGACGGGGTGGTCTTCTCCGGTGGGATCGACATCGATCCCGACACGTACGGCGCGGACCGGGACGAGAAGACCGACCCCGCGCAGGCGCAGCGCGACGCGGGTGAGATGGCGCTGCTCCGGCGGGCGCTCGAGCGCGACGTTCCGACGCTGGCCATCTGTCGCGGATTCCAGCTCCTGAACGTCGTCCGCGGCGGCGACCTCGTCCAGCACCTGCCGGACACGGTCGGCCACGAGGGTCACCGCGAGGTGCTCGGCGCGTTCTCCGAGCACGCGGTCGAGGTGAAGAGCGGAACGCGGCTCTCGGAGATCATCGGCGCGCGCCACGGCGGCGTGCAGTCGAGCCACCACCAGGGTGTGGGCAGCGTCGGAGAAGGGCTTGTCGAGACGGCGTGGGCCGAGGACGGGTCGCTCGAGGGGCTCGAGGACCCCGACCACCGGTTCGCGGTCGGTGTCCTCTGGCACCCCGAGATGGAAGAGGACAAGCGCCTGTTCGAAGCCCTCGTCGCCGAGGCGAGGCGCTACCGCGCGGAGCGCTCGGGCCGATGACGCCGCCCGTCACGCCCTTCAGGTCGCAGCTGCCCGTGAAGAT
>DASTKF010000087.1:0-6571 GCA_035716065.1 Gaiella sp. | reverse complement strand
TTGCGGGCCGGCGCGAACGTCCGTCAGCTGCTCGGGCGGCCGGGGGAGGTGTGGGGCGCAGAGTCGGGGACGGACAGGCTCGTGGTCGTCCGAGGATGAGGCGCTACCCGTCGCCGAACTGATTGACCCAGATCACGCCGTGGTCGAAGCGGTCGAAGTCGGCGCCGCGAAGGATTCCGATGCCGACGGTCCGCCACTGCGGACGGAAGAGGTTCTCGCGGTGGCCGGGTGAGTTGAGCCACTGGTCGACCGCCACGCGCGGCGAGACCCAGCCGACCGAGAGCTCGAGGTGGCCTGCGAGCCGCAAGGCTCGGGTACGGGGTTCTCCCGATGCGTCTCCACCGTGCCCGTGCGAGCCTGTAGGCGGCACCGAGCGTCGTGGACCACCGAGACGAGAGGAATTGAGCATGGCCCAAGGCAAGGCGCGCCTGCCTCCGCGATGGTTCATCACGACCTTTTGGCGCGCGCACCGGCGCGTCGTGCGGGCGACTGACGGTCGCAGAGGGCTGTGGGCGCCGCGCCCGGGGAAGTGGGGCGCGCTACGGCTCACCACGACCGGGCGTCGCAGCGGCGAGCCGCGGAGTGTGATCGTCGGCTACTTCGAGGACGGGCCGAATCTCGTCACGATGGCGATGAACGGCTGGGGCGCCGCCGAGCCGGCCTGGTGGCTGAACCTGCAGGCCGAACCGCAGGCGGTCGTCGAGCTGGCGGGCGGGAACCGGCGCGAGGTGCACGGGAGGGCCGCAGTCGACGAGGAACGTGAACGGCTGTGGCAGCGCTGGCGCGAGATCGACAGGAACCTCGACGCGTACGCCGCCCGGCGGCCGCGCGAGACCGCGGTCGTCGTCTTCGAGCCCCGTCCCGAGCCGTCCTAGCCGCCTGCGAGCTTCACGCGGTACCCCTGCGACTCGAGCCGGGCGACGACCGTCGCGCGATGATCGCCCTGGATCTCGACGACGCCGTCTTTCGCGGCACCGCCCGAGCCGCACTGCCGTTTGAGGTCGCTCGCCACGGCCGCGAGCTCGCGCGCGGGAAGGCCGCGGACGACGGTGACCGTCTTGCCGCGACGGCCGCTCGTCTCGCGCGAGACGCGGACGACGCCGTCGTTCGGGACGGGCGGCGTCGTGCGGCGACGATCCTTCGGCTCGGCGGACTTGCGCAGGTCGCCGTCGGCGGTCGAGTAGACGCGGCGACTCTCGGCCATCGGGAGATCGTACGTCGCGGTCGACTGGGGAGCGGCGAGGCTGAAGCCACGCCCGACGCCAGCAGCCGTAGTGCCTCCTACCCTCACGCGGTTCGGTTGGCCCCTTCCGCGTTCGGGTGCGCGCCGTAGCCGCCGGGAGGGCCACCTGCGTCACCCTCCGGCGATGGACGCGTCGCGAGTCCTTACCGAAACGCCCGCTGGACTGCGCGAGAGGCTCGCGTCGCCCGCGCTCGTGCTCTTCCTGGCGCTGTTCGCGAGCCAGTCGGGCGTGCTCGTCCTGTCGCCGATCCTGAGCGACGTCGCCGACGAATTCGGAGTGTCGATCGCAACTGCCGGTCAGCTCCGGATCGTCGCGGCGCCGCTCGCGGCGGCCGTTGCGCTCCTCGCCGCTCGCTCGCTCGTGCGGTTCTCGCCGCGGGCGCTGCTCGGGGCGGGGAGCGCGCTGGTGGCGATCGGCTCGGTCGCGAGCGCGCTCGCGCCGTCGTTCGCCGCGCTCGTGCTCGCGCAGGTGCCGCTGTGGGCGGGTATCTCGCTGCTGCTCACGGCCGCGATTGCGGCGTCGGCGGCCTGGAGCACGCCGGAGCGGAGGACACGGGTCGTCGCGTCGATGTACGCAGGGCCGCCCGCGGCGTGGATCGTCGGGATGCCCCTGGTCGGCGTCGTCGCCGAGATCGACTGGCGGGTCGCGTTCCTCGTTCTCCCCCTCCCGGCGGCGCTGCTCGCCGGGCTCGCGGCCGCGGGACGCCCGCACGATGCGCCACTCGCCGCGAGTAGGACGTCGCTCCGCGACCTTTTGCGGCGGCCGGCACCGAGGCGCTGGGCGCTCGGCGAGCTTCTCGCGACGTCCGCGTGGGCCGGCACCCTCGTCTACTCCGGTGCGCTCCTGACGGATGGATACGGCATGACGACGACGGCGACCGGTGTCGCGCTCGCTGCGGTCGCGGTCGCCTACCTGCTCGGGAACCAGCGGGCCGGGAGTGGCGCGCCCGACCGGGCGCGGTCGACGATGCTCGCGACGAGCGTCGTCGGCGCCGCCGCAATCGTGCTCACCTGGGCGTTCACGCCGGCGGTGGCCTTGACGCTCGTCGTGTTCGCGATCAGCGGTGCGATGGTCGCGACGCGGACGGTGTCGGCAACGGTCTACGGCTTCTCCGTCGCCGGGAACCTGGGCCGCGAGGTGGCGGCGGCGCGCGCGGTCACGACGCAGCTCGGGTACCTGATCGGGTCGCTCGCGGGCGGGGCGGCGTTCGCGCTCGGCGGCTTCCCGGCGCTCGCGGTCGCGTTCGGCGGGCTGCTGCTCGCCTCGACCGTTCCGTATGCCTCGCTCCGCTTCGGCGCGCGGCCGGTCGTCGCCATGACCCCGACGGCCGGCGTTACGGCGGTCGAGCACGCGCCGGCAATGCCGACACGGTACGTCCCCTTGCGCGGCGGCTCCGGGCTCGTGGTGCGATCGCTGCGGAACGGGGACGTCGAGACCGTGACGGCCGTGTTCGAGCGGCTCGGCGAGACGTCGCGCCGCACGCGCTTCAACGGGCCGAAGCCGAGGCTGAGCGAGGCCGAGCTCGAGCATCTCGCGACGGTCGACGCGACGCGCCACGTCCTCGTCGGCTACCTCGCGGGACATGCTCGCCCGGTCGCGATCGCGCGGCTCGTGCGTGACGGGTCGAGCGCCGAGATCGCGTTCGAGGTCGCGGACGAGCATCAGCGGAACGGGATCGGCTCGGCGCTCACCGCCGAGCTGCTCGCGGACGCGCGCGCCGCGGGGATCACGGAGGTCACGGCGCTCGTCGCGAGCGAGAACACGGCCGCGGTGTCGCTGCTACGGCGAACGCTCGGGCGGCTGGACGTCCAGTTCGAGGGGACGGAGCTGTCAGTGCGCGCAGCGCTTGCCTGAGCCCGTGCCGGTCAGGCGGGGACGTTTTTCGCAGATCCCCTCGGCCGATCGGGACACGACGGGAACGGCTGTCGGCCCCTGCGCGCTAGAGAAGGATCTGCAGCGCGACGTCCACGCTGCAACCGCGCTCGAGGAGCGCGACGGCGCGGTGGAGGTCGACCTCGGGCGAGGCGGCGAGGACGGCTGCGGACTCGGCGTCGTAGCCGGCGCGCTCGAGGGTGTCGAGCCGCCAGAGCTCGACGCGCTCGACCTCGAAGCTGATTTCGGTGGTATCGACGATCGACATTGGTGCCTCTCCTCTTCGAACGTCCTGCCTCGCCCGTGTATTCGCTTGGACGTCGTCTCCGGTTGTCCTGTTGTACGCGCAGGACATGCGGGAATTGGGGTACCGCGGTGAAGGAGGTGTAAAACCTCGGCTGTCGGCCGGACTTGCGGAGCCCCCTTTCGGGTTCGTAGGATCGGCCGGTGCGCCTCCGGAAGAACGCGAAGGTCGAGCTGCTCCAGGGGGTGCCGCTGTTCTCGACCTGCTCGAAGGCCGAGCTTCAGCGGATCGCCTCGCTCGCGGACGAGCTCGACCTCGCCGAGGGCGCGACGCTCATTCGCGAAGGAGAGCGAGGGCGCGAGTTTCTCGTCGTCGTGGACGGGACCGTCCGCGTGACGAAGAACGGGAAGAAGGTCCGCGAGCTCGGGTCGGGCGACTTCATCGGGGAGATCGCGCTGATCTCGGACGTGCCGCGCACCGCGACCGTGACCGCGACGTCGCCCGTGCGGCTGCTCGTCGTCACCGACCGTGCCTTCCGCGGCCTGATCGAGGAGATGCCCTCGATCGCCACGAAGGTCCTGCAGAGCCTCGGCGAGCGCCTGCACTCGGACGCCGTGTAGGCCCCTCCCGCGGATCCGCTACTCAGGCTGCAGGCGCGATGCGCACCGGCGAGTACGTGTGCTCGCGGCTGAAGCCGTCCCAGATCGTCCAGCGCCACGTGCCGGCGCGTGGGAAGACGACGCGGGCGCGGTAGACGCCGGTCTTGCCGGTCGGTCGGGCCGTGAACGCGCGGCGGAGCTTGCCCTGGGCGATCCGGATCTCGGGCCTGACGCCGGCGAGCGGCGTGACCCCGTGCTGGAGGACGGTGAGGTTGACGACCCACGGGGACCCCGCCTGAGCCCCCTTCGGCGTCGAGGTGAGCTGCACCGTCGCCCAGCCGCCCGCAAGCGCGGCGGCCGGGAGGAGAACGGCGGTGACGGCGAGTGCGGCGACGAGCTTTCGCATCGGGTGCTCCTTTCGCGTTTCGGGATGTACACCGCCGCAGTGCCCGGGGGTTCCCTTGACGGGAGGTGTCCGACTGAAGTCGGCCACCGAGGGAGACGTCTACGCTCTTGGCATGGCGCTCGTCGGGATCAACCACGTCGCACTCGAGGTCGGCTCGATCGACGACGCGCTCGCGTTCTGGGAGCGCCTGTTCGGGCCGCTGCAGCTGCGCGGCCGCTCCGGCTCGATGGCGTTTGTCGACATGGGCGACCAGTTCGTGGCGCTCCAGCGAGCGCCGCACGGCGAGCCGGACACGGTCCGGCACGTGGGAATCGTGGTCGACGACAAGGACGCGGTCCGCGCCGCTGCGGTCGCAGCAGGTGTCGAGGTCTCGCGACCCCCGTCGCTCGACCTCCACGACCCGTGGGGGAACCTGCTCCAGGTCGTCGACTACCGCGATATCCAGTTCACGAAGGCACCGGAGATCCTCGCCGGGATGGGGCTGAGCGGGCTCGAGAAGACCGAGGCCGCGCTCGCCGAGCTGCGCGCGAAGGGGCTGGCAGCCTCCAAATAGAATGCGCCGGCGGTGAGCCTTCTCGCGTCGATCCCCTCGCCCAGCTCGGGCACGCTCGAGCTCGGGCCGTTCACCGTCCACATGTACGGCCTCACGCTGCTCGCGGCGATCGCCGTGTGCACGTACGTCACAGGCCGGCGCTGGGTCAACCGCGGTGGCGACTGGGATCTCATCTTCCGTTGCGCCGTGTGGGGTGTCGCGGCCGGCATCGTCGGCGCGCGGATCTACCACGTCGTCACGAGCTGGGACGAGGTGCCCGACGAGTGGTGGGGCGTCTTCGCGATCTGGCGCGGTGGCCTCGGGGTGTGGGGCGGCATCGCGCTCGGCTGCCTTGTCGGCGGGATCGTCGCGAAGCGCGCGGGCGCGGACGTCTGGCTGCTCGCCGACTGCCTCGCGCCGGGGCTCCTGATCGCGCAGGGGATCGGGCGGCTCGGCAACTGGTGGAACCAGGAGCTCTTCGGCAAGCCGACCGACCTGCCATGGGGGCTCGAGATCGACGCGCCGCCGTTCCCGTACCCGCCTGGCACGACGTTCCACCCGACGTTCCTCTACGAGCTGATCTGGGATCTCGCGATGGCGGCCGTGCTCGTCTACGTGATCGAGCGGCGCTTCCGTCCGCGCCCGCCGGGGATCTTCGCCGCGTACATCGCGCTGTACTGCGTGGGGCGCTTCTTCGAGGAGCTGCTGCGGATCGACCCCGCGCACCACATCGCGGGACTGCGCCTGAACGCCTGGATGTCGCTCCTCGGGATCGCCGCAGGCGTGATCTGGTACGTCCTCTCGCAGCGGAAGGACCGGCCCGCGCGCCCCTGGAGGAAGAAGCGGGAGAAGCCCGCCGCTCCGACCCGCAAGATGGCAGTCCCGCAGGGCAAGCGCGTCCGACCGCCCGGCTAGATTCACCCCGTGCCGTCGGCGGTTCGCGATCTCGAGCTGGACCTCGACGCGTTCGAGGGCCCGTTCGACCTCCTCCTCACGCTGATCCTCAAGGACCAGCTCGAGCCGGCGGAGATCGACATCGCCTCGATCGTGGTCGCGTTCGTGGAGCACCTGACGGCGCGTGACCGAATCGACCTCGACGCGTGCGGGGAGTTCCTCGTTCTCATCGCGGCGCTGCTCGAGATCAAGGCGCGCCAGCTCTTCCCGGAGGAGGACGCCGAGCTTGCCGAGCTCGAGCCCGAGGAGGCGGCCGAGGAGCTCGCGCGGCGTCTCGCCGAGTACCGTCGCATGAAGGAGGCCGCGACCTGGCTGCGCGAGCGGCTCGCGGACGAGCGCGAGCGCTTCTTCCGCCTCGGCCCGGCGCCACTCGCGCCGCGGGCGGAGCGCAGGCTCGCGCAGCAGGATCCCGTGCTCCTCGCGGATGCGCTCCGAGGACTTGCCGTGCCGCCGCCGAAGGTGTCCCTCTCGCACATGGCCCTTCGCTTCCCGCCCGTCGCGCAGTTCCTCGAGCGGTTCCGCGCGGTCCTTCGCCGCCGCCGCGTCTTCGACTTCGACGGCGAGGTCGCGGGCCTCTCGCGGGTCGAGCAGGCCGTCGCGTTCCTGGCGCTGCTCGAGCTGCGGAAGTCCGGCGAGATCGCACTCGCGCAGGCCGCTCCCTTTGCCCCGATTCGCGTCTCGCGCGACGAGACAGAAAGGACACACGCGTGGACCGTCCGC
>DASTKF010000086.1:0-3926 GCA_035716065.1 Gaiella sp. | reverse complement strand
TCGCGATCGACGGCTGGCGGTCGGTCTATCCACGGTGGAGCGACGTCGTGCTGATCGCGCTCGCGTTCGCCGCGTTCGTCAACGCGGCCGTTCTGTTCGGCGCCTCGACGCGCCGCAGGCTCTGGCGGCGTCGCAGCCGGGACGCCGCGGTCGAGGCCGAGCGCTGGGACGCCTTCCGTCGCTACCTGCAGGACTTCCCGCGGCTCCAGGAGGCCCCGCCGGCCACGCTCGCGCTCTGGGAGCGCCTGCTGGTCTACGGGATCGCGTTCGGCATCGCCGAGCGCGTGCTCCAAGCGGCCCACATGGCGATGCCCGAGGCGATGGCGCAGGCGAGCAGCCTGTACTGGATCTCGGGCCAGGGCAACCTGGGGAGCGGCGCGTCGGCGATGTCCATCGGGGACCTCGCGTCGGGGTTCGGCTCCGCGCTCGCACCGCCGTCCTCGGGCTCGGGCGGCTTCGGCGGCGGCTTCTCGGGTGGCGGTGGCGGGGGCGGCGGAGGCGGTGGCGGAGGGGCCTGGTAGGTCGCTTCGTGTCCGACGTGACGTCGGACACCTACCGCTGACGTTCACGTGGGCGCAGGTAGCTCCCGATCGAGCGCAACGAGCGCGAGCGCGACCACCGCGGCCCACGACAGGACGCCGAACCCGCCCGCGAGCAGCGCCTCCTCGACCTCCGCGCGGGTGAGGAGCAGGAGCTCCTGCTCCTCGAGGTCGTCGGCGTTCGGCTCCGCGACCTTCGACGCGCCGTGCGCGAGGAAGAGATGCCCCACACCGCAGCCCCGGTTGCCGTCGACGGCGTACCGACCGAGCGCCCTCCACTCCGGCGCGTCGTAGCCTGTCTCCTCGCGGAGCTCGCGCTTCGCGGTCTCGACGGGATCCTCGCCCGGCTCGAGATAGCCGCCGACCGAGCCGAGGGTCGGTCCCTCGACCGCATACTTGGTCTGCCGGAGAACGAGAAAGCGCCCGTCCTCCGTGACCGCGACGACGTTGGCGAACTCGCGCGACTCGACCCAGGGCCAGTCGTCGATCACCCGACCGTCCGGCAGCTCGACCGTGCGCTCCTCCACCGAGAGCCAGGGGCTGAGATCGACGAGCGTCCGCCGCGAGCGGGTCCGCCACGGATCCATTTGCCTCTACGCTCCCGCCCGCGACGCCTCGTAGAGCGCGATCGCGCCGGCAGTGGCGACGTTCAGCGACTCCGCCCCGTCGGCTACGGCAATCGTTGCCTTGTGACACTGTGTCACTTGCTCGTCCGGCAGGCCCGCTCGTTCCGCGCCGACGAGGAGGGTGACCGGAGGCATGAGCTCGGCCTCGGACAGCGGGGCGCCGCCGTGGGCGACGAGCGCGACGCAACGCCCGGGGCGCGCGTCCCACGGAACGACGGGCGTGCGGAAGACCGCGCCCGCCGAGGCCCGGAGCGCTTTCGGGGAGGTCGGGTCGGCGCAGCCTTCCGACAGAGCCACCGACGCGCCGAACGCGTCCGCCGTACGCAGCAGTGTCCCGACGTTCCCGGGATCGGACAGCCGCCAGAGCGCGAGGCATGTGCTCCGCATCCCCGTCGGCAGATCGGCGCGGCGGTACACGCCGATCGCCCGAGCCGGGTGGGGCAACGTCGAGACCCGCGCGAGCAGCTCCTCCTCCACCGTCTCGCCGGCGACGAGCACGTGCACCGGCTCGATGCCCGCACCGCTCGCCGCCTCGACGAGATCCTCGCCCTCAGCGGCGAAGAGCCCCGTCTCGTCGCGGTGCTTGCGCTGGCCGAGCAGCTTGCGGACGAGCTTCAGGGTCTCGTTGTCGCGCGACGTGATCACAGACGCCAGTCCAGGGTGTTTCCGTGGGGATCGACCCGCGCGACGACCTGCGCAGCACCCGGCCAGACACGCAGCTCGAGCTCGAATGCCGCATGGGCGCCCGCCCCGAGCTCCCAGCGGCGCACCGAGGCCCAGGCGAGCGGCCGGCCGTCGCCCGCGGCCGCCTCGAGCGCCTCGGCGAGCTGTCGGGCGACCGCCTCGGGGAGGTAGATGGTGGAGAAGGTCTCGAAGACCACCGTCAGCGCATCCGCCGGCCGATCCGCGAGGAGCGCCGGCAAGACCTCCGTGTAGTCGCCCGCGATCAGCTCGGGCCGCTCGGTCGTGAGGCGCAGCGTCTCGACGGCGGCGTCGAGGCGGGCGACGCGCTCGTCGAGGCCCGGCCAGACGAAGCTCCGCAGCAGGAGGTAGCCGTCCGCGGTCGTTGCGTCGACCGGGGCGAGGTCGATCCCACGGCGCCGCCGGATGACGAGCTCGCGCTCGAGCAAGGCTGCCGGTACGCGGCCATCGCGCTCCTCGACCGTTAGCTCGAGCAGCGCGTCGGCCGAGCCGAAGCTCCCACTCGCGTAGCGGTACCGATACCGGTCGACGAGAAGGTTGAGACCTGCGCTCGGGCCGAGCTCGATCAGCTCGAGCGGAAGTCCGGTCGCGGCCGCCGCGGCGAGAAACGTCGGCAACAGCATCGTGCAGCGCTGCACCTCGTTCGTCTGGACGCCGTGCGTCTCGATCCGCGCCCGCAGCGCATCCTCGTGCTCGGCGAGCGCCGCGGCAAAGTCCTCGAATCGTCCGCTCAGCGCGTCGGGGGCGTCGCCGGAGAGCACCAGATAGTGCACCGCCGCGAAGAGCCGCAACGGCACATCCCAGCGCTCGTCGCTCCCCACGAGCGGGCGCGCCGGCGCCGGGTCGTCCGCGAGGCGTTCGGCCAGCCGGGCATAGACCGGCGAGCCGAGCGCCTCGAAGTGCTCCGCCTGCCCGCGGAAGACGTCGGCGAGCGTGCTCAGGCCGCTTTCGCGTCGCCCGACGCGAGTGCCGCCTTCGCCTTCTCGGCGACCGCTGTGAAGGCAGCCGGATCGGCGACGGCGAGATCGGCGAGCGACTTGCGGTCGAGCTCGATTCCCGCCTTGTGGACGCCGTTCATGAACTGGTTGTACGAGAGCCCGTTCGCCCGCGCCGCCGCGTTGATGCGGACGATCCAGAGCGAGCGGAAGTTCCGCTTCTTGTTGCGCCGGTCGCGGTAGGCGTAGACGAGCGAGTGCTCGACCTGCTCCTTCGCGTAGCGGTAGTGCGTGCTCTTGCGGCCGTAGTACCCCTTGGCCTGCTCGAGCACCTTGCGGCGCTTCTTCTTCGCATGGACCGATCGCTTGACGCGAGCCATGTCAGCGCCTCCCCAGCAGCTTCTTGACGGACTTCTGGTCGCTAGACGCGACCGACGCGGTCTCCCGCGCGCGCTTCCGCTTCCCCGGACGGCTCTTGATCAGGTGGCCCGGGGGTGCCGTCCGGTGGCGCCGCCGGCGCAGCAGCTTTCCCGCCGCGCTCACCTTGAACCGCTTCTTCGCCCCGCTCCCTGTCTTCACCTTCGGCATCTGGTTTCACCCCTGCGTTCTTCGTCGGCCCGAGCACCATGACCATGTTGCGACCGTCGATCGTCGGCTGCTGCTCGACCTGGCCGAGCTCCTTGACGTCCTCCGCGAGACGGTCGAGAAGCATCCGGCCACGCTCCGGGTGGAGGTTCTCCCGCCCCCGGAACATGATCGTGACCTTGACCTTCGCCCGCTGGTTCAGGAAGCGGACGACGTGGCCCTTCTTCGTCTCGTAATCGTGATCGCCGATCTTCGGTCGGAGCTTGATCTCCTTGATGTTGATCGTCGACTGGTGCTTTCGTGCCTGCTTCGCCCGCTGCTCCTGCTCGTAGCGCCATTTACCGAAGTCCATGACGCGCGCCACGGGCGGGTCGGCCTCCTTGGCCACCTCCACGAGGTCGAGGTTCTTCGAGTACGCGTACTCGAGCGCCTCCTTCGTGTCCTTGATCCCGATCTGCTCCCCGTCCTCACCGACGAGCCTGACCCGCGGCACGCGGATCTGCTCGTTGATCCGATCCTGCTGGACGACGGGACGCGTC
>DASTKF010000085.1:0-10053 GCA_035716065.1 Gaiella sp. | reverse complement strand
AGCGGGAATGAGCGAGCAGAGCTCCTTCGAGGAGCTGCAGCGCGAGCTGGACGAGGTCGTCGCGAGGCTCGAGCGAGGGGACGTTCCACTGGACGAGGCGCTTGCGCTCTGGCGCCGCGGCGAGGAGCTCCACCGCGCCTGCGTCGAGCGGCTCGACCGGGCCGGGCTCGAGATCGAGGAGCTGCGGCTGGGCGACAGCTCGGGACGTGACAGCGAGCCGCCGGGAGGGTAAGGTCGCCGCCATGGCACAACCGAGCGCCGACCTCATCCGTGGCATCCCGATCTTCGCCGAGCTCGACGACGCGTCCATCTCCCAGCTCGCCACCGATTTCATCGAGCGGGAGTTCCAGCCCGGCCAGGAGATCGCTACCGAGGGCGAGGGCGGCCTGAACTTCTTCGTCGTCGAGAGAGGCACCGCCGACGTCTCGGTGGGCGGGACTCAGGTCGGGTCGCTCGGTCCCGGCGCGTCGTTCGGCGAGATCGCGCTCGTGGACAAGTCGGCGCGGTCGGCGACTGTTACCGCGACCTCGCAGCTGCGGGCGTATGCGTTGCCGGTCTGGAGCTTCCGGAGCTTCGCCGAGTCCCGTCCCAGCGTGACCTGGAAGCTGCTCGAGCTGCTCGCGGACAGGCTCCGCGCCGCCGAGCACCGCTAGGCCGGAGCCGGAGCCGCGGTGGACGCCGCGTCGGACGCCGAGCTCGTCACCCGCTGCCGCGCGGGTGACCAGGCCGCGTGGGAGGCGCTCGTCGACCGCTACGCGCGGTACGTCCACGCGATCGTCGCGCGCGTCTACCGGCTCGACGCGCACGACGCCGAGGACGTCTTCCAGGAGGTCTTCGCGCGGGTCTTCGAGCGGCTCGACACGTTGCGCGACGGTGACGCGCTGCGGCCATGGATCGCGCAGACGGCACGCAACTGCGCGGTCGACTCGCTCCGGCGGTCGGGGCGCGAGGTGCCGGTGGACGACGTCCCGGAGGGCGTTGACGACGGGCTCGCTCGGCTCGACGAGGCCCTGACCGTGCATGCCGCGCTCGACCGGCTCTCGCCCGAGTGCCACGAGATCCTCGATCGCTTCTTCTGCCGCGACGAGAGCTACCGCACGATCGGCGCCGAGCTCGAGCTGCCGTCCGGCACGATCGCGAGCCGGATCGCCCGCTGCCTCACGCGACTTCGGGACGTGATCGGTCCCCGCGAGACCGAGGAGGGAAGAAAACCGGAGTCCAGCGCGTCGGGTGGACAGGTGGGACAGCGATGATGACTCCCGAGGAACGAATCGCCGAGCTGCTGCGTGCGCTTCCCGCGCCACCCACGGGGTGGGCGGAGGCGGCGAAGGAGCTGCCGGGCGTGCGCCGCGGGCTCGACACGATCCTCGAACGGATCGAGCGGGACGAGCGGTTCCGCGAGCGCGCCGTCGCCGACCTCGAGGCGATGCTCCGCGCCGAGGGCGTGGAGCCGACCCCTGTCGTCGTCGCCCACCTGCGCCGCCGCCTCGAGCCGTGAGCGCAGCGACGACCGGGCTGTCTCTCGCCAGCCTGCCGACGGGCAGGTTGCACGACGTGCTCGCGCAGGCCGGTCCCGGGCCTGCCGGCGGGTCTGCGGCCGCGCTCGCGACGACGATGGCGTCGGGGCTCGTGCGCCTCGTCGCGCGGGTCTCGCGGGACTGGGACGAGGCTCCGGGGATCGCCGCCCAGGCAGCGGCGCTCGGAGATCGCGCGCTGGTTCTCGCGGACGACGACCATCGCGTCTACGCGCACGCGCTCGAGCAGCTACGCATGCCGGAGCAAGACGCGGCACTCGGCCGGGCCCTGCGTCGGGCCGCACAGGTCCCGCTCGCGATCGCCGAGGTCGCCGCCGACGTGGCCGCGCTCGCCGCGCTCGCGGCACGGGACGGCGCGCCGAACGTCCGTGGCGACGCCTGGACGGCCGCGACTCTCGCCGAGGCAGCCAGTGTCGCCGCGGCCCAGCTGGTCCACATCAATCTCTCGACCCGGCCCGACGACGAGCTCACCACGCGGGCCGAGCTCGCAGCCCGCTCCGCGACCGCGGCACGCGAGGTCGCGCTCGCCTGCACGTGAGCGCCCGCCCCGTTCCGGCCTGGAGCCTGCCTCCCGGCGATGTGCCGCCGATCGAGACGGACGCGACGTGGCGCGCGATCGTGACGCGGGACTGGGCCTTCGGAGGCTCGCGGGGCGACGTGGACGTGTGCGTCGTCGACAGCGGCGTCGATCCAGACCATCCGCTCGTCGGCCCACTCGCGAGCACCCTGGCGGTGGTCTCGGAGGACGGTGAGACTGCGATCGTCGACGACGACCTGGGCGACGTCTGCGGCCACGGCACCGCCTGCGCAGGGATCATTCGCTCGCTCGCACCCGACTGCCGGCTCCACTCGATCCGTGTGCTCGGTGCCGGAGCCACGGGCGCCGCCGACCTGATCCTCGCCGGCCTCCGTCACGCGATCGAGGCGGGCCATCGCGTGATCAGCCTCAGCCTCTCGACCACGAAGCGCCGGTTCGCGGAGGAGCTCCACGAGCTCGCCGACCTGGCGTACTTCGACCGGACGATCCTGGTCGCGTCCGCGCACAACCTCCCCGTGGACAGCTACCCGTGGCGGTTCTCGTCCGTCATCTCGGTCGGCAGCCACGAGGAGCGCGATCCGCTCGTCTGGTACGCGAACCCCGCCCCGCCGGTCGAGCTCTTCGCGCGTGGCGTTGACGTCGAGGTGGCATGGCCAGGCGGCGCCACGCTCCGCTGCACCGGCAACAGCTTCGCGGCCCCGCACGTCGCGGGGGTCGCCGCGCTCGTGCTCGCGAAGCACCCGGAGCTCACGCCGTACCAGCTGAAGAGCGTGCTCCACCTGACCGCGACGAACGCCGGAGGCGAGGGATGAGCCGTAGGCTCGACAGAGGCTCCAATGAGCGGAGGCGCCGGCTTTGCCGGCGCTGGGAGCGGGAATGAGCGACGAGCTGGACCGTCGGCGCGAGGCCGCGACGGGGATGCTGGGTGGGGACGAGGCGACGTATCGCGAGCTACTCGGGTCGATCGTCGACGTCGCGCGGTCGATCTTCTCTGCCGAGGCGGCGTCGATCTTCCTGCTCGACGAGGAGGAGGACGAGCTCGTCTTCGAAGCGGTCTCGGGACGAGGGGAAGAGGCGCTCGTCGGCTCGCGGTTCCCGTCGAGCACGGGCATCGCGGGCTTCGCGCTCGTCACGCGCCAGCCGCTCGTCGTCGACGACCTGAACGCCGACCCCCGCTTCTCCCGCGACCGGGCGGAGGCGACCGGCTACGTTCCGTCCAGCATCGTCGCCTCGCCGCTTCTCTACGGTGAGCGGGCGCTCGGCGTCCTCTCGGTGCTCGACCGCGATCCCGGGAGGCCCTTCGGGTTGGCGGAGCTCGAGCTCCTGTCGCGCTTCTCGACGCAGGCCGCGATCGGGCTCGACCTGCTGCTCCGCGCCCGTCGCGCCCGGTCTGCGCTCGGGGACGACGAGGGTGGCAGCGCCGCGCTCGTCGCGCGCATCGCCGCCCTTCTCGACGAGACCGACGAGGACGCCGGCCGGCGCCTGCTCGAGGCGCTGGAAACACTCCTCCGCTAGAAACGCGACCGGGGCCGGACACCTACGGTGCCGACCCCGGAGCCCCCACAACCTCTGAGGCGGTCGCCGCCCGCGCCGGTCTCAGCCGACGTCGACCTGGCCCTCGTCCACGCGGCCCACGTCGACCTGGCCCTCGTCCACCCGACCGACGTCCATGCGATGACCCTCGAAATCTGCGTCCTCGACCTTCTCAGCCTCGCCGCCATCGACCCGCTCGCGATCGTCCGACATTGTGGGTTCTCCTTTGAATGGATGCCGGGAATGGCATCTCACCCCACGAGACGCGTGGGGCAGGTGAAATCTTCCCGTGTTTCTGGTGTGGTTGCAATCAGATGAGTGACAACGCCCAGGCGAGCGGCAGAGGCCGGGCGGCGCTCGCGGCGCTCGGCGCGGTCTTTGCCAGCCCGCCGCTTCGCCGCCTCCAGCTCGCGTGGGCGGGCTCGATCCTCGGCGGCTGGGCCTACCTCGTCGCGCTCGGCGTCTACGCGTACGATCAGGGCGGCGCGGCGGCCGTCGGCATCGTCGGGCTGATCCGGCTGGTGCCCGCCGCGCTGGCGGCGCCGTTCACGTCGTCGCTCGTCGACCGCTTCTCGCGCGTCGGGGTCATGGTCGCGAGCGACCTCGCGCGCTTCGCGCTGATGCTCGTCGCCGCGGGGGTCATCGCTGCGGACGGCCCGTCGCCGGTCGTCTACGCGACGGTCGCCGTCTCGCAGGTCGTCGGCACCGTGTTCCGTCCGGCCCAGTCCGCGCTGCTCCCGGGGCTCGTGCGGACGCCGTCCGAGCTCACCGCAGCGAACGTCGCCTCGAGCACGATCGAGAGCATCGGCACGTTCCTCGGGCCGGCGCTCGGCGGACTGCTGCTCGCCGTGTCGAGCGCGCAGGTCGTGTTCGCGGCGAACGCGGCGACGTTCCTCTGGTCGGCCGCGCTCGTCTTCGCGCTGCGTGGCCAGGAGGAGCCCCACGAGCGCGGCGAAGCGCCGGACGCGTCTGATACGGAGCGCGCGGTGCTGGCGGGGATCGTGACGATCGCACGCGAGCCGACCCTGCGGACGCTCGTCGGGCTGTATGCCGCGCAGACTCTCGTCGCGGGCGCGCTGAACGTCCTCGTCGTCGTGACGGCCTTCGAGCTCCTCGACCTGCAGGCGGCCGGAGTCGGGCTGCTCTACGCCGCGATCGGCGTGGGCGGGTTGATCGGCGGGTTCGTCGCGCTCCTGCTCGCAGGCGGCGGCCGGCTTGCGCGGGACTTCGCGATCGGCCTCGCGCTGTTCGGGCTGCCCCTTGCGCTCGTCGGCGGAGCGCCCGTGACGGTGCTCGTCGTCGTTGCGCTCGGCGTGCTCGGGATCGGGAACTCGATCGTCGACGTGAACGCGCTCACGATCATGCAGCGCGCCGTCCCCGACGCGGTGCTCGGACGTGCCCTCGGTGCCCTCGACGGTCTCCTGCTGGGCGCGCTCGGCCTCGGCGCGCTGCTCGCACCGGTGCTGATCGCCGCGATCGGCGCGGAGGCATCGCTCGTCGCGGTCGGGCTCGTCCTCCCGGCGCTCGCGCTCCTGACGAGGCCGAAGCTCCGCATGCTCGACCGCACGACGGCGGCGCCCGAGGCGACGGCGCTCCTGCGCCGCGTGCCGATGCTCGCCGCGCTCCCCGAGCCTGTTGTCGAGCGGCTCGCCCGGGAGGCGGCCGATGTCTCGTTCCGCGCAGGGATGCCGATCGTCCGGGAGGGGCAGGCCGGCGACCGGTTCTACGTCGTCGCGTCGGGCACCGTCGAGATCCTCGGGCGCACCTTCGGGCCTGGCAGCGGTTTCGGCGAGATCGCGCTCCTGCGCGACGTTCCGCGCACGGCGACGGCGACGGCCGTCACGGACGTCGAGCTCGTAGCGCTCGAGCGCGGCCCGTTCGTGGCCGCGGTGACGGGCCACGCGCCGGCGGCGGCCACGGCCGACAACGTCGTGGCGGCGCGCCTCGGCGCGCTCAGCGCCGGGAACGCGCCTGTGTGACGTACGGCCGGGCGTCGTCCTCCGCCGGCTCGTCGTCCACGACTGCCTGCTCGTCGGCCAGGTGGTCGAGCACGTCCTCGGCGGATGCCTCCTCGTCGCCCTCGATCCGCTTGAGCGCGGCGAGCGAGAGACCCTCACGCGCGAGCATCACGAGCCCGACGCCCACGCCGACCGACATCTCGACCGCCTGGAGCACGAGCCCGAACGCAAACCCCGTGCCGTAGGGGACCCCGTACCGGCGGAGCGGCAGCGCGACGGCCGCCTGGAGCAGCCCGACGTTTCCGGGCCAGAGCGGAAAGACGGTCGCGATGTTCATCAGCAGGAGGACGAGCGCCGCGGCGGGTAGCGGGACGTGCAGCGCGAACGCCGCCGTCACGGCCCAGACGGCCAGGAGCTGGAACGTCCATCCGACGGTCTGGAAGAAGATGGCGTTGACCGCCGCTCCGGGCGTGCGGAGCACGGCGAGGCCCTGCCGGGCCATCGCGAGCACTCGCCGCGCCGTGCGCTCCCCGTGGGTCGGCGTGCGATCGGCGCCCCGGGCCGAGAGGACGGCAACCGCCAGGAGGCCCAGCCCGACGAGCCCCACGACCGCGACCCCGGTGACCGCCCAGTGCGGCAGCTTCGCCGTCGTCATCACGTACGCGACGAGCAGCGCAATCGGGAAGAGATCGAAGAGCCGGTGCGCGAACACCGTCCCGAGGAGCGTCGCGCTCGTTCCCTTGCCGTGGGGCAGATGGCGCCGGAGGACGGCGACGCGGGCAAGCTCGCCGGCGCGGGCGGGCAGCACGGCGTTCGCGAGCAGCCCGACGCCGAAGGCCGAGAAGACCTGGCGGAAGGCGGGCAGCGGCTCCGGCATCGCCTGCCGGATCGTCACGTTCCAGGCCCAGGCGCGGGCCAGGACAGAGAGCAGGTTGAGCAGGACTCCGGCGATCACCCAGCGCCAGCTGACGAAGTCGAACGCGTGGTAGACGGTGTTCCAGTCGGGTCCGCGCCACCAGACCGCGAGGATCGCGAGGACGAGCGACGCAAGCACGAAGAGACCGCGCGCCCACGGATTCCGGGCCAGCGCGACGACGCGGTTCACGCGGCGACCTCCCGTGCCGAAGACGCGGCGGCGCCCGCGACGCGCTCGTAGATCACCTCGAGGCGCCGGGCGATGTCGGGCCAGGCGAACTGATCCTCCGCACGGCGGCGCGCTGCGGCGCCCATCGCGACGCGCCGGGGCTCGTCGGCGAGGAGTCCCTCGACGGCGTCGACGAGCGCACCGACGTCGCCGGGAGGGACGGAGATGGCCGTCTCCGGCGTCACGACCTCGCGGTAGCCCTCGATGTCCGACGCGACGACCGGCGTCGCGCACGCGAACGCGCGCGTCAGCACCATCCCGAAGCTCTCGCCGCCGAGCGACGGAGCGAGCAGGGCCTTCGTCGAGCGGAGCAGGTCGGTGAGTGCGTCCTGCGAGAGGAACCCGACGACGTCGATGCCGGCGTCGGGCACGCCGAGCCGCGTCAGCAGGAGGCGCACGGCCAGAGGATCGGCGCCCGCGACGACGAGGCGCGCCCCCGTGCGTCGGTGCAGCTCCGGCCATGCGCGGAGCAGCACGTGGAGACCCTTCCGCGGCTCGTGGCGGCCGGCGAACACCACGGTGTGCTCCCGGCCGGCCGGATCGGCGTCGTCCGGGATGAGGACGCCGTTCGGGACCACCTCCCACGGACCGCCGAGCCACCGGTCGGCGGAGTCACGGGCTCGCTGCGACACCGCGATGCGCTGGTCGACGCGGTCCATGAGGAATCCCCAGGCGGGCATCCCGAGGCGCATCCAGGCGAGGTCGCCGGACGCGTGGTGTGTCGCGACGACCGGTGACTTCGCGAGGGCGAGCACGGCAATGCAGATCGCGGGCGTCATCGGCTCGTGCAGGTGCAGCACGTCGAAGCGCTCCCGTTCGAGCACGCGCCGGACGCGGAAGATCGACCGCGGGCTGAGCACGATGTTCGGCAGCGACCCGTTGGCAGGAACGATCACCGAGCGGCCGACCGGGATGACGTTCGCGGGCGGGTTGCCGTGCCGGCCGACGCGCGGATGCAGCGCGCGGGTGAACTGGCCCGGCGGGTCGTTCCCCATCACGAGCCTCACCTCGTGCCCGCGGGCCTCGAGGGCGGCTGCCTGCAGCTCCGCATGCTCGACGACCGCCCCCCAGAACGACCACGAGAACGGCACGACGATGCCGATCTTCACGCCGGGAGCCTACAAGCCAAGCCCGGAGCGGGGACCGGGGCGGGTGTCAGCCCGGGTCTGAGTCGGACAGGACGCGCTCCCACGCGTCGGCGAGCCGTCCGAGCTCGTTCTCGTCGAAGCGGTCGAGGAACCGCGCGCGCACGCCCGCGAGGTGGGTCGGGCGCGCCTCGGCCAGGCGGCGCAGGCCTTCGTCGGTCATCTGCGCCCAGAGCACCCGGCGATCCTCGGCGCACGGAGCGCGGACGACCAGGCCGAGCGCCTCGAGCCGGTCGACGAGCCGTGTGACGCCGCTCTGGCTCAGGAGCACGGATCGCGCCAGCTCGGTCATCCGCAGACGCTGATTCGGCGCCCGCTCGAGATGGAGCAGCACCTCGTACTGCGTGAGCGGCAACCCGTGCGCCGCCTCGAGCTCGTGGTCGAGCTCGCGCACGAGCCGGGCATGAGCCTGGAGCAGGCCGCGCCACGCGGCGAGCTCGAGCGGTGACAGCTGTTTGACGTCGGACGTTTGCATAGGGAATGCTTTGTTGCGTCTGCAACTTCAGGGTACTGGAAGCCGCGGCGGGTAGCGTGAGAGCATCCGCGAGATGACCGAAGACCACGAGCCCGAAGCGCCTCTCGCCGCGCTCTGGCGGGAGCCGGCGGGCGAGCCCGCGGGCGCGTTGGTGCTGCTGCACGGCCGCGGCGCCGACGAGCGCGACCTCTTTCCGCTGCTCGACCTGCTCGATCCCGAGCGACGGCTGCTCGGGGTGACGCCCGGAGGGCCGCACCACCTGCCTCCCGGCGGTCGCCACTGGTACGCGCTCGGAGGAATCCCCACGCCGGATCCCGCGACGTTCGCCGCGACGGCACCGCGGTTGGCTGCCTTCCTCGACGGCCTGCCTGTCCCGATGGACCGCGTCGTCCTCGGCGGCTTCTCGCAGGGGACGGTGATGAGCTACGCGATGAGCCTCGGCCCGGGCCGGCCGCGGCCGGCGGGCCTCGTCGCCATGTCCGGCTTCCTGCCCCGGGTCGCCGACTGGCCGCTCGAGCCCGAGCGCCTCCGCGGCGTCCCGGTCGGGATCGCGCACGGCTCGCTCGACCCTGTCATCCCGGCCCAGTTCGCGGCCGAGGCCGAGGCGACGCTGACCGCCGCCGGCGCCGACGTGCTCCGGCTCTCGTCGCCGGTCCCCCACATGGTCGACCCGGACTGGATCGAGCCGCTCCGCGACCTGGTCGCACGCGCGACGGCGGCCTGACAGCGGCACCGTAGACTCGCGCCATGCTCCCGCCCGACGTCGGCCTCGCCGAGCTCCACACGCATCTCGGCGGCTCGGTCGCCTCGGACATCATGTGGAGCCTCGCTCACGAGCAGGGCATCTCCTTGCCCGTCAAGGACTACTGGGGCTTCGACGCGCTCGTGACCGTCTCCGACCCGCGGGGCGTTCCCAACCTCGACGCGCTCGACGCGATCTACCACTGGGCGGAGCTGATCCAGTCGTCGCCGCTCGCCGTCGAGCGCTCCGTCCACGCCGCGATCGGGGGTGCGTACCGCTCGCAGCGCATCACGACGCTCGAGGTCCGCTTCAACCCGATGAAGCGGAACCGCGGTGGCGAGCGCGACCTCGACCACATCATCCTCGCCGCGACCAGGGGGCTCGACCTCGCGCGGATCGAGTACCCGCAGGTGCGCGCGGGGCTGATCCTGATGATGGACAGGACGTTCGACGCGCGGCAGAACGAGATCATCGTCGACAAGGCGTTGCGCTGGGCGAGCCGCGGCGTCGTCGGCGTCGACATCGCCGGGCCGCGGCCGGGCGGGCTCCGCTACGACTACACGCAGGTCGCGCCGATGGTCGAGACGGCGCGCGCGGCGGGCCTCGGCGTCACGATCCACGTCGGCGAGGAGGGCGCGACGGGCGCGGAGGAGATCGGCGAGGTCGTCGAGTCGCTCCGGCCCGACCGGATCGGGCACGGGATCCTCGCAGCCGGGGATCCGGCCCTGATGACGCTCATCCGCCAGGCCGCCGTGACGCTCGAGATCTGCCCGACGTCGAACCTCCTCACCAAGGCCCTGGCGGACGAGGACGCAGTCCGCGAGACGTTCCACCGGTTCGTTGAGCACGACGTGCCGTTCACGATCGCCACCGACGGGCCCGAGATGATGCGGACGCACCTTCGCGACGAGTTCGAGCTCCTCCACCGGATCGGAGCGCTCGACGAGGACGGCCTCGCGCGAGCGAACGCGCGCGGCCATGCA
>DASTKF010000084.1:0-9339 GCA_035716065.1 Gaiella sp. | reverse complement strand
GCCGGTCGAGACCAGCATCTGCGGCACCTTGCGGGCGTTCACGTACGGCCGGATCGACTCGTTGACCGCCGTCCCGAGCGTGCCGACCAGCGCGAAGACCTTGTCCTCCTCGACGAGCTTCCTCGTCAGCTGGACGGAGTTTGCCGGGTTGTAGCCGTCGTCGTAGTACTTGAACACGATCTGGCGGCCGTAGACGCCGCGCTTGCCGTCGGGGCCCTTGCGCGAGTTGATGTACGCGAAGTACGCCTTCATCGCGGCAGGGATCGGAGCGTAGAGCGACGCCGGGCCGGTCAGCGGGAAGGTCCCCCCGATCGTGACCGTCCGGGCGGTGACCCCCGTCTCCGTCGCGGCCGACGTGGCACTCGATGCGGAAATGCCGAGCGCAACGACGAGCGCCGCGGCCAAGAGCACGACCTTCCTCATTGAAGCTCCTTTGGAGAGATGCGTAGGCGGCGAGCGTATCCCGCCGCGAAACGGTTTGCCAAACGCTTAGACGACGGCCGCGCGGTCGCGGTTAGCCCGCGTCAGCCGAGCCCGAGCTCGCCGGCGAGCCGCTCTGCCTCGTCCAGCTCCTCGGAGAGGGCGTCGATCCCGCTCGCCCAGATCGCCGGGTCCGTCAGGTCGAGGCCAACGAGCTGCGCGAGCTCCTCCGGCGAGCGAGAGCCGCCTGCGCGAAGCAGGTCGAGGTACGGCTCCACCATCGTGTCGCCCTCGCCGAGGTAGCGGCGATAGATCGCGAGCGAGAACAGGTAGCCGTAGGCATAGGCGTAGACGTAACCCGGTGTTCCCGTGAAATGCGGGATATAGCTCCACCAGGGCGTGTACCCCTCGGTCGAGACGGAGTCCGCGAACAACGCGTTCTGAGCCTCGAGCCAGAGCTCGCCGATCCGCTCCGGGCTGAGCTCGCCCTGCTCGCGGCGCTCGGTGTGGACGGCGTGCTCGAACCGGTTCATCGCGACCTGCCTGAACGTCGTGGCGATCGCGTCCTCGATCCGGCCGGTGAGCAGGTCGAGGCGGCGCCGCGGATCGTCCTCGTTCGCGAGCAATAGCTCGAAGGTCAGCGCCTCGCCGAACACCGATGCGGTCTCCGCCGTCGTCAGCGGCGTCGACGAGTTGAAGAGCCCGAGCGGTTGCGCGAGGACGCCGTGCAGGCCGTGGCCGAGCTCGTGCGCGAGCGTCAGGATCGATCGGCGGTCGCCCGTGTAGTTCATCAGCACGTACGGGTGCACGCCGGGAACCGTCGTGGCGCAAAACGCACCGGGTCGCTTGTCCGGGCGAACAGGCCCGTCGATCCAGTTGTCGTCGAAGAAGCGCGCCACGATCGCGCCTGCCTCGTCCGAGAACTCGCTGTACGCATCGACGACGATCCGCCGCGCGTCGTCCCACGGGATCTTCCGCGTGTCCGACGAGACCGGCGCCGACCGGTCGTAGTGCTCGAGCCGGTCGACCCCGAGCAGCCGGGCCTTGAGCCGGTAGTAGCGTTGCGGGACGTCATACCGCGACATCGTCGCCTCGACGAGCGCGTCGACCGCCTCGTCCGTCGTCTCGTTCGCGAGGTTGCGCGCCGAGATCCAGGTCGGATAGCCGCGCATGCGGTCGTCGATCGACTTGTCCAAGAGGATGGTGTTGAAGACGAACGCGCGCGTCCTGAGCCCCGGGCCGAGCGCCTCGGTGATCGCCTCGGCGGCGACGCGCCGGGTGTCGCGGTCGGAGTCGAAGAGACGAGCGAGCGCCGTCTCGAGCGAAACGTCGTCGCCGTCGAGCCCGACGCGGAGCGCACCCAGCTGCTCCTCGTAGAGCCGCGACCACGCCGAGACGCCGGAGACGGTCTTCTCGGTGACGACGCGCTCTTCGGGCTCCGAGAGCAGGAACGGCCGGAACTTTCGGAGCGAGCGCAGATGATGGCGCCAGTGCTCGAGCGCGGGGTCTGCCAGGAGGCGCTCCGCGACATCGTCCGGCGCAGCGGCCCACTCGAGCCCGAAGAACAGGAGCTGCGTCTCGAGCGCCGCCGCCTTCTCGCCGAGGCGTGCGACGAGCGCGCCTCGTGCGGAGTCGGCCATGTTGGTCGCGAAGACGAGGTGCGCGTACGTCAGCGGCCGGACGACCGCGACCTCGATCCGCTCGAGCTCGGCAACCGCCTCGGCGAGACTCGCAGGATCGAGTCCGGCGACCTTCCCGTGGTAGCGCTCACGGAAGGCGGCGGCATCGACCTCAGCCTGCCCGACGACCTCGTCGATGTGTGGGTCGTCGATCCCCTCGAAGAGATCCGAGAGGTCCCACGCGACCTCTTCCGCCCCGGTGACCTCGGCCGTCGCCATCCGCGGGAATCTAGCTGTCCGAGCAGGGCCGGCGCGCCTGACGGCCCGGACGTTCACGCGCGCATCTCACGGCGCCAGCGGTTCCGCGCGCACACTGTTGCCGGTCCCGTCCCAAACCCCCACCCACCCGCGGGGCACCGAGCGTAACGCGCACATCGTGACCTCTCTGTGCCGAGTTCGGGCCAACTGTGTGACGGCGCGGAAGGCCCCGCCGCGACATGCAGCCCGGTGCGGACGGCCCGCCGCGACATGCAGCCCGGTGCGGACGCGCGGCCGCTACGTGCAGCCCGGCGCGGACGCTGGTGCGACACGCAGCCTGGCACGGACGCGCGCCGCTACTGCCGGACCCGACGCGTCCGACCGACGCCCATGATCCGACCAGAGTCGACGGCAGCAGATCCGGATCGACGCCCCACGATCCCGGCAAGCCGCACCGCGCCCGCGGATCAGCCGAGTAGCTCTTCCGGGCTCGTTGCGGGTACCCGGCAGGTGAAGTGCTCGCAGACGTACACCGCGTCGCGGCCGTCGACCAATGACTTCCCCGTGAGCAGCGGGACATCGTCGGACGGGCCGACGGCGACCACGCTCCTCGGGGTGAACGGCGCCAGCGCCGCGCGTGCGACCTCCGAGCGAACGTCGCCCACGATCGCAAGCTCACGCGGCGGAGCGAGATGGAGGTCGAGAGCACAGAGCGCCCAGGAGAATGCCCGCGGGACCCGCTCCATCGCCGGCGCGAGGAGGCGCAGGACGCCCTCGCCGCGCGCGATCGTCGCATCGTCGCCCCAGATCCGGCCGAGGCGCACGAGCACCGACGCCATCATCGAGTTCCCGGACGGGATCGGATCGTCGTCGAGATCCTTCGAGCGGGCGGCGAGCGGCTCGCCGTCGTGCGGCGCGAGGAAGAACCCGCCGCGCTCGTCGTCCGCGAAGAGCTCGATCGCGCGATCGGCGATCCGGCGCGCCTCGAGCAGCCAGCGCACGTCGCCGGTCGCGACGTGCAGCTCGACGAGACCGTGCGCGACGTTCGCGTGGTCGTCGAGGAAACCGCCGCCGCTGACCCGGCCGTCGCGGATGCTGCGCAGGACCCGGCCGTCCTCGCCGCGCAGGGGCCCGACAAGGAAGTCGCCGAGCCGCACGGCGGCCTCGAGCCAGTCGTCCCGCTCGAGACGCCTGGCCGACTCAGCAAGCGCCGCGAGCGCGAGGCCGTTCCAGGAAGCGATCGCCTTGTCGTCGCGAAACGGCTGCGGCCGCCCGAGGCGCAGAGCGAGCAGGCGCGCCTTCGTCGGAGCGTCGAGGTCGCCGCGGACGATCGAGCGGCCGTGCTCGAACGGCTCGAGCAAGTCCGGCGCAAGCCCGAGCTCCGCCCATTCCGCCGGCGTCCAGGTGTACGTCAATCCCTCGATGCCGTCTGTGTCGGCGTCCTGCGCCGAGGCGAAGCCGCCGCTGGAGAGGAGCATCTCGCGCAACAGGTAGCCGACCGTCTCCTCGACGACCGTGCGGTAGCGGTCCTCGCCGGTCACCACCCACGCATGGAGGTAGGCGGAGGTCAGCAGAGCGTTGTCGTAGAGCATCTTCTCGAAATGCGGAACGACCCAGCGCGCGTCGACGGAGTAGCGGTGGAAGCCGCCGCCCACGACGTCGTACAGGCCGCCGGCGGCCATCCCGTCGAGCGTCCGTCGCACCATCCCGACCGCCTCTTCGCCGCCGCGGCGTAGGAGAAGCTCGATCGCGGACGAGGGCGGGAACTTCGGCGCGGTCCCGAAGCCGCCGAACGCGGGCTCGTAGTCGCGGGCGAGCCCGCGTTCCGCGGCGTCCAGAAGCGACGGCGAGAGCGTCCCCTCACCCGGCTCGAGCCGCGTTGCGCCGCCGAGCGCCGACACGAGCCGCTCCGCCTGCGCCTCGAGGTCGTCGCGCCGGTCGTGCCACGCACCGGCGATTGCCTGCAGGACCTGCCGAAAGCTCGGCAGCCCGTGACGCGGGTCCGGGGGAAAGTAGGTGCCGGCGTAGAACGGTCGCCCGTCCGGCGTCAGGAACACCGTTGTCGGCCAGCCACCCTGGCCGGTCATCGTCACGCAGGCCTCCATCGTCAGCGCGTCGACGTCGGGCCGCTCCTCGCGGTCGACCTTGACGTTGACGAAGAGCTCGTTCATCAACGACGCAGTTGCCTGATCAGAGAACGACTCGTGCTCCATGACGTGGCACCAGTGGCACGAGCTGTAGCCGACCGAGACGAGGAGCGGGCGATCCGTCTCCTTCGCCCGCTCGAACGCCTCGTCCCCCCACGCGTACCAGTCGACGGGGTTGCCCGCGTGCTGCAGGAGGTAGGGGCTCGAAGACGCTGCGAGCCGGTTCACCGCACGCCCCTACGTGGCGTCGCCGTCAGGAGCGGCGCCACCGGTCGAGCGCCGCTTGCCGATGTACCAGCGGATCGCCTCGATGCCGACCGCGACACCGATGGCGATGACGAAGCCGAGGAGGAGGCCCTTCCAGGGCTGGTCCTCGAAGGTCTTGCCGCCGATGTAGCCGAGCATCGCCGCGTATGTTCCCCAGATGAGGCCCGCGCACACGTCGGCGAGGATGAACCGGCGCCACGGCATGGCGTGCGTGTACCCGGACGAGAACGTGACCGCCGTCCGCCCGCCGGGGATGAACCGCGCGATGACGATGATGTAGAAGCCGCGCCGCTCGAGCTGCTCCTCCGCCCACTCGAAGCCGCGGCGTGCCTTGTCGGAGCGGAACAGCCGCTTGACGGTGTGCTCGCCCGCGTACTTGCCGATCGCGTACGAGATGTTGTCTCCGACGATCGCCCCGCCCGCGGCGGCCACGATCACGCCGAGGAGCCAGAGATCGCCGCTCGAGGCGAGGTTGCCGGCCGTGATGACGACGCTCTCGCTCGGGACGACCGGGAAGAACGCGTCGATCATCGACACGGCGAAGATCAACGGGTAGCTCCACCACGCCCCGGAGACCCACTCGGTGAACTGGCTGAACACGGCAGTGCATCCTCGCAGAGCCGGATCCGGCGATGATGGCGCCATGCATGCGCCGCTCCGGGGAATGCGCGTGGTCGACGTGACGACGTCGATCGCCGGGCCGTACTGCGCCCAGATCCTCGCCGCGCTCGGCGCCGACGTCGTCAAGGTCGAGCGTCCCGACACCGGCGACGACGGTCGCGCCTGGGGACCGCCGTTCTGGAACGGCGAGGGGACGATGTTCCTCTCGGCGAACGCCGGCAAGCGCTCGCTCGCGGTCTCGCTTCGCGACGAGCGCGGAGCCGACGCGCTCGGCCGACTGGCCGACGGCGCCGACGTCTTCCTCCAGAGCCTCCGCCCGGGGCTCGCCGAGGAGCTCGGGATCGGCCCCGAGGCGCTCCGCACGCGCAACCCGCGCCTGATCTACTGCTCGATCGGCGCCTACGGCCGCGTCGGCCCTCTCTCCCGAGAGCCGGGCTACGACGCGTTGATGCAGGCGGCCGGCGGGCTGATCTCGATCACGGGCGAGGCCGGCCGGCCGGGGGTGCGCGTCGGCTCGTCGCTGATCGATCAGGGGACGGGGACCTGGGCCGCGCTCGGCGTTCTCGCTGCGTTGCTCGAGCGCGAGCGCACCGGAGAGGGCGGCCTCGTCGACGTGTCGCTCTACGAGACGGCCGTCGGGTACATCGGCTACCACCTCGCCGGGTACCTCGCGGACGGCACCGTCCCGCGAGGCGAGGGCACGCGCTTCCCCATGGTCGCGCCGTACGAGGTCTTTCCGACGGCGGACGGCGAGCTGATGATCGCGGGCGGCAACGACCGCCTGTTCCGCTCAATCTGCGAGGTCGTCGGGCTGCCCGAGCTCGTGGACGACCCGCGCTTCCGGACGAATCCCGACCGCGTGCGGAACCGCGACGCGCTAGCCGCCCTGCTTGTCGCACGGCTCGCGACCGCGACGACGGCGGCGTGGCACCGAAAGCTCACCGACGCCGGTGTCCCGGTCGCACCGGTGGCGGACGTAGCGGACGTCGCGAACGCGGAGCAGACACACGCGCTCGGCATCCTCCAGCATGTCCCTCATCCCCGGATTCCCGATCTGACGCTGGCCGGCGTGCCTCTGTCGTTCGACGGCGAGCGGCCACTCCATCCGTCGGCGCCGCCCGACGTCGGAGCGCACACCGCCGACGTCCTGCGCGAGGCAGGGTACGAGGACGACGAGATCGCCGCACTCGCGGCAGAGGGAGTCGTGCGCACATGACAGGTCACCTCTCCGCCTCCTTCAGCGCCACCCTCCGGGTCCATGTGCCGGACAGCCCCGGATCGTTCGCGCGGCTCGCCCAGGCGATCGGCGACGCCGGCGGCCTGCTCGGGGCGATCGACATCGTCCGTGTCGAGCCCGGTCGGAAGATCCGCGACGTCACGGTCGAAGCGACGGACGCCGACCACCTCGGGCGGATCGCCGACGCCGTTCGCGCGCTCGACGGCGTCGAGGTCGAGCACGTCTCCGATCGCACCTTCCTGCTCCATCTCGGCGGAAAGATCGAGATGCGCTCGAAGTCGCCGATCAGGACGCGCGACGATCTCTCGATGGCCTACACCCCGGGCGTCGCCCGGATCTCGGCCGCGATCGCGGCCGACCCCGGCGCTGTGTGGACGCTCACGTCGAAGCAGAACACGGTCGCGGTCGTCACCGACGGATCCGCGGTGCTCGGGCTCGGGAACATCGGCCCGGAGGCCGCGCTCCCCGTCATGGAAGGCAAGGCGGCACTCTTCAAGGAGTTCGCCGGCGTCGACGCGTGGCCGATCTGCCTCGCGACCACGGATCCCGACGAGATCGTCGCGGCCGTCAAGGCGATCGCCCCGGGGTTCGGCGGAATCAACCTCGAGGACATCTCCTCCCCGCGCTGCTTCGAGATCGAGCGCCGCCTCCGCGAAGACCTCTCGATCCCGGTCTTCCACGACGACCAGCACGGGACGGCGATCGTCGTGCTCGCGGCGCTCCTGAACGCGCTCCGCGTCGTCGACAAGGACCTCGCGGACACGCGCATCGTGACCACGGGCGTCGGCGCCGCCGGTATCGCCGTCACCGACATCCTTCTTGCCGCCGGCGCGCGCACGGTGATCGGCTGTGACGAAGGCGGCGCCATCCACCGCGAGCGCACGGGGCTCTCGAACGCGAAAGCGGCCTACGCGGAGCGCACCAACCAGGCCGGCGAGCGCGGCACTGCCGACGAGCTGCTGGCCGGCGCGGACGTCTTCCTCGGCTTCTCCGTCCCGGGCGCGATCAGCGCAGAGGGCGTGTCGCGGATGCGCGACGACGCGATCGTGTTCGCGCTCGCGAACCCGACGCCGGAGATCGCGCCCGAGGAGCTGCCGCCGGGAAAGGTCGCCGTCGTCGCGACGGGGCGCTCCGACTACCCGAACCAGATCAACAACGTCCTCGCCTTCCCGGGCGTCTTCCGCGGTGCGCTCGACGTCAGGGCGACGGCGATCACCGAGGGAATGAAGCTCGCCGCGTCACGAGCGCTCGCGGCGGTCATCCCGCCGGAGGAGATCAGCGCCGAGTACGTCGTCCCGAGCGTCTTCAACCGAGACGTCGCGCCGCTCGTGGCCGCAGCCGTAGCCGAGGCGGCGGAACGAGACGGCGTCGCCCGCAAGACCCGCGCCTGAGGCCGTCCCGCTGTTGGCACGGGGCGGCTTGCGGCCGGAGGCCGGCTTTGCCGGCCGGGAGGCCAACGTCGGGCGGCCATGGCGAAACCAGAAGGAGGAGGCCCGTGGGGGAACCATGGGGTTCCCCCACGCCCTTACTCGTAGTGCAGCGCCTCGAGCGGGTTCAGCTTGGCCGCTCTCCGCGCCGGGAAGATCGCCGCGAGAATCCCCACGATGATCGCGGCGATGGTGAAGACGATGACCTGGGCCGTCGGGAAGGCGAACTCGAGGAAGTCGACCTTCGCGATCAGGATGCCCGCCAGGATCAGGCCCAGCGCGATCCCGATGAACGCGCCGATCAGCGCCGTGATGACGCTCTCGTGGCGGATCATCCGGCGCGTCTGGCGTCGCGTCAGCCCGATCGCGCGCAGCATTCCGATCTCCCGTGTCCGCTCGAACACGGTGAGGACGAGCGTGTTCACGATCCCGAACAGGCTCACGATCACCGAGAGGGCGAGCAGCACGTAGAGGATGTTGAGAACCGAGTTCAGGCCCGAGATCTGGTTGTCGATGAACTGCTGCCTCGTCTGGACCTTCGCGTTCGGGTAGCCCGAGAGCGTCTTCTCCAGGGCGGCCACGTTCGCGTCCGACTCCCCGCCGGCGATCCTGACGAACGTGTACAGGTCCTGGGGCTGCGGGTTCTCGGCATCCCACGTCGCGGCCGAGATGGTGACCGGCCCGAACGGCGAGCCACCCGTCGGTGGGTCGAAGATGCCCTTCACCTCGAACGTGCGCGTGTTCCCGGTGATGAAGGTGACGGGGACGGACGAGCCGACCGTCAGGTTGTGGTCCTTCGCAAAGCCGTCGTCGACGAACGCTCCGTCGGCGCCGAGGTTGGCCATGGTCTGCTGCGACCCTTCCTTCCACTTCAGCGAGATGACGTCGGGCGCTCCCGGCGTGACCGCGGTCGTGAACTGCCGCTCGCCGAAGACGAGCGAGTCGCCGGTGCGGACGCTGCCGACGGCCGTGACCCCGGGTGCCTTCCCGGCCGTCTCGCCGACGGAGGTCGGGATCGGCGAGTAGTTGTTCTGCGCCGTGATCGCGTAGTCGGCGACGAAGATGTCGTTCACCGCGCCGCGGAACGTCTGCGTGATCCCGGCCGCGAGGGTCGCGACGAGCGTCACGAGCGCGAGGCCGATCATCAGCGCGGCCGCCGTCGAAGCGGTGCGCTGTGGGTTGCGCCTGGCGTTGTCGCGGGCGAGCGTCCCGGCAGCGCCGCCGATCCGCGTCGCCGGCCAGCCGAGGATCCCGGCGAGTGCCGGGATGAACGGGGCGGAGAGCATCGCGACGCCGACGAAGACGAGGAGCGTGCCGACGATCAGCAGGATCAGCACCGTCGA
>DASTKF010000083.1:0-3212 GCA_035716065.1 Gaiella sp. | reverse complement strand
AGCTCGGCGTGGCTCATGCGCGACGCGTTCGCACGCAGCCCGCGGATCCTGGCCGTCCACTCCGTGCCCGGCTCCAGCACATCGTAGAAGTGAGAGGGATGTGCGCAGTTGACCATGAAGTACGCCGCCGCTCGGTCTGAGCCGGCGTCGACCGCCTCGATCGCCTCCCCGAGCGGCTGGCCGCTCGGGAGCCGCCCGTCCGTCTCGACGGTGAACGAGACCACCGCGGGCAAACCCGCAGCGCCCGCGGCGCGGACGACGCCGAGAGCCTCGTCGACGTACGTCATGGTGATGGCGGTGACGAGGTCGGCGCCGGCCTCCGCGAGCGTCCGGATCTGCGCCCCGTGGTACGAGGCCGCCGCCTCGTCGCTCATCGTCTCGCCGACCACGTAGCCGTCACCACGCGGTCCGATGCAGCCGGAGACGACGATCGGCGTCGACTCCGTCTCGAATCCGTCACGCAACTCGAGGAGGAGCTCCACCGCCCGCCGGTTCAGCGTCTCGAGCTCCTCACCCGAATGCCCGAGCAGCGCGGCCCAGTCCGGGTTGGCACGCCAGGTCGGCGTCTCCAGCACGATCCCGACGCCATGCTCGAGCGCGATGTGCACGTACGGCTCGAAGTAGCGGCGCAGAGCCTCCTCGCCGCCGTCGCGCGCCAGAAGGTCGTAGGCGGCGAAATGCGGCAGATCGTGGCCATCGTGGAAGACGAGCGTCGTCTCGAGCCCGCCGTCCGTCAGGAACAGGGCGTCCTCGAGCTGGGGCAGGGCGTGTCGATAGCGCGCGTGCGCCGGGATCGCAGTCATGAGTGTCCTCCCGAAATCGAGTCGCAATCGGCGACCGCTTCCGAGGGTACGACGCGACCGGCGGCGCCCCCGTACGGCTTACCGAACTCTTGGACGGCCCCTTCGGCTGCTGTCGCAGTACGCTCGGTCGATGCGACGGACCGCGGGGTGGGCGCTCAGCTTCCTGATGCTGACGTGCTCCGCCGCCGCGGGCACGGCAACGTCGGCAGATCCGCTCGGCGCGGAGGTTCGTGCAGTCGTGACAGCCGGAAGTCCCGGTGCCCTTGTCCTCGTCCAGGACGGCAGCTCCCGGTTTGCGGAGGCGAATGGGCTCGCGGAGCTCGGCAGCCGCATGCGGCTTCGGCCCGGAGATCGTTTCCGCGCCGGCAGCATCACGAAGACATTCGTGGCGGTCGTCGCGCTACTGCTGGTCCGAGACGGTCGCCTGAGGCTCGACGACACCGTCGAACGCTGGCTCCCCGGCCTGCTCCCGGACGACCACGTCACCATCAGGGATCTTCTCGGGCACACCTCGGGGCTCTCCGACTACGCGGCAGACGAGGAGTTCCTGCGGCGGACGGCGCGCGAGCCGCGACACCGCTGGACACCCCGGGAGCTCGTGCGCACGGCCTTGCGCTTCGGCCCAGCCGGCCCCAGGGGCGAGCGCTTCGCCTACGCGAGCACCAACTACATCGTGCTCGGTCGTGTGATCGAGCGCGTCACGGGCAGGCCGATCCGCGCCGAGCTTCGCCGGAGGATCTTCGAGCCGCTCGCACTCCGGGGCACGACCTTCACTCCGGGCGCGCTCGTTCGTGGCCGGCATGCACACGGCTACGCGCCGAGTGTGCACGACGGGATCGTCGGCAGCCTGGCGACCGCGCGCGACCGCAGCGAGGCGAGCGCCTCGTGGGCCTGGGCGGCAGGGGCGATCGTCTCCACCGCATCCGACCTCTCGCGCTTCCTCGGCGCCCTCCTCGGCGGCCGGCTGCTCCCGCCCCGCCTCCTCGCGCAGATGCGGCCGGCCCCCGGCACGCGCTACGGCCTCGGTCTCGCCGCCTTCCCGACGCCGTGCGGGACCGCGATCGGCCACACCGGCAACCTGCTCGGCACGGTCTCGGCTGCCTGGTCGAGCCCAGAAGGACGCCGGCGGGTGGTCGCGATGACCAACAGCTATCCACTCTCGCCGACCGCGGACACGGCCTTCCGCCGCCTGCTCGAGACGGCGTTCTGCGGCTGACCGCCGCGGACTACTCGACCGACTCGTCGTCGGCGTCGGCCGGCTCGTCCGGCGGCACCGTGACCGGCTCGGGCTGGACCTCGCCCTCGATGACGCGCATCTCGACCTTGGGCTCGTCTGGCCCTGGATCGACACGCCGGTCGACGATGATCGTCGAGCCGTCCGTCAGCTCGCGGCCGAGGACGAAGTCGGCGAGCGGGTCCTCGATCAGGCGCTGGATCGCGCGGCGCAGCGGCCGGGCGCCCATCGCCGGGTCGTAGCCCTCCTCGACGAGCAGCTCCTTCGCCTCCTGTGTCAGCTCCACGGTCGCGCCGTGCAACGACATCTGGTCGCGGAGCCGCTTCATCATCAGGTCGACGATCTGCAGGATCTCGCTCTTCTCGAGCTTGTGGAAGACGATGATCTCGTCGATCCGGTTGAGCAGCTCGGGCCGGAAGACCTTCTTCAGCTCGCCCATCACGCGCGACTTCATGTCGTCGTACGTGAGGCCCTGCTCGTCGCCGATCGCGAAGCCGAGCGACTGGTTCTTCGAGATCTGAGCCGCGCCGATGTTCGACGTCATCACGACGATCGTGTTCCGGAAGTCGACCTTGCGCCCCTGGGCGTCGGTCAGCTTCCCGTCCTCCAGGATCTGCAGGAGGATGTTGAAGACGTCCGGGTGCGCCTTCTCGATCTCGTCGAGGAGGAGCACCGAGTACGGCTTGCGCCGGACGGCCTCGGTGAGCTGGCCGCCCTCGTCGTAGCCGACATAGCCCGGGGGCGAGCCGACGAGCCGGGACACGGAGTGCTTCTCCATGTACTCCGACATGTCGACCTGGATCATCGCGTCCTCGTCGCCGAAGAGGAACTCGGCGAGCGTCCGCCCGGTCTCGGTCTTCCCGACGCCGGACGGGCCGAGGAAGATGAACGAGCCGGTCGGCCGCTTCGGGTCCTTGATCCCCGCGCGCGCGCGCCTGATCGCCTTCGAGACGGCGACGATGGCGGCCTCCTGGCCGATGACGCGCTTGTGGAGCTCCTCCTCCATGCGGACGAGCCTCTGCGACTCGGCCTCTGTGAGCTTGAAGACCGGGATCCCCGTCCACATCGAGACGATGTCCGCGATCTCGTCCTCGCCGATCTCCGGCTGCTCCTCGTCGGCCTCGTTGCGCCAGCGCTCCTCGAGCTCCTTCTTCTTCTGCGAGAGCTTGCGCTCC
>DASTKF010000082.1:0-2671 GCA_035716065.1 Gaiella sp. | reverse complement strand
GCCGATCGCGGCGGCGTCGATCGGCCAGGTGCATCGTGCGACGCTGCCCAACGACGTCCAGGTCGTCGTCAAGGTGCAGCGTCCGAACGCGGCGCGCCAGATCGAGTCCGACCTCAAGCTGATGGCGTCGGCGGCGCGCGTCGCCCGCGAGCGCGTCCGCCAGCTCGACTTCATCGACACCGGCGAGCTGGTCGACGAGTTCGGCCGCTCGATCCGCCTCGAGCTCGACTACCAGCAAGAGGCGCGCAACGCCGAGACCTTCCGGCGGAACTTCGCCGGCGACGAGCGCATCGCGGTGCCGCGCGTCTGGTGGCGCTACACGACCGGCCGCCTGCTCACGCTCGACCGGCTCGAGGGGACTCACGTCCGGGACCTCGACCTGGACGCGTGGGACGACGCCTCACGCCGCGAGCTCGCCTACACGCTCACGGACGCGTGGATGGCGATGATCTTCCGTCACGCCTTCTTCCACGGCGACCCGCATCCGTCGAACATCCTCCATCTCGACGACGGCCGTCTCGGCCTGATCGACTTCGGCCTCGCGGGGCGGCTCACCGACCTCGACATGGCCCGCCTCACGCGGCTCTTCGTCGATGCGGCGACCGAGAACGTCGAGGCGCTCCCGCGCCGGCTCACCGACCTCGGCGTTCGATATCCCCGCGAGCGCGAGGAGGAGCTCCGCTCGCGCCTCGAGGAGCTCTACTACCGCTACTACGGCTCGCGCCTGTCGGACATCGACCCGATCGAGGCGATCCGCGAGGGGCTCACGCTCATCTACGCGATGAATCTCCGCCTACCGACCCGGTTCGTGATCCTCGACAAGGCGATCGCGACCCTCGGCTCCGTCGCAGCCGAGGTGTACCCGGACTTCAACGTGTTCGAGGTCGCGCGGCCGTACGCGAAGCACCTGATCGCCGAGCGCTACTCCCCGAGGCGCGTCGCACTCCGTGCCCGCGCCGAGGTGCAGGACATCGCAGAGCTGGCGCTCGAGGTGCCGAGGCAGGTGCACGACATCTTGAACGAGCTCCGCGACGGCGAGCTCGAGGTGAAGATCTCGAATCCCGGCATCGACGACCTCGCGCACCACATGGACGTCTCGGTCAACCGGATCGCCGTCGCCCTCGTCATCCTCGGCGGCCTCGTCGGCTCGTCCCTGATCGGGGTCCTGGCGAAGGACGGGCCGCACCTCATGGGGCTGCACCTCCTTTCCGTCGTCGGCTTCGTCCTCTCCGGTGCATTCGGCGTCTGGCTGCTCTGGGGCGTCTTCCGCTCCGGCAGGTTGTAGGGGTCTGGCGCCGTCCCGTGCCTGACCCCAGCGACGCGGCCGCGCGTGCATTCCGTTCGCTGATCGCCTCAAGCAGAAAACCCGATCGCCCAGCCCGGAGCGTCACGGGTAGCGTGGTCGAATGGCGGCCCAATGCCCGGGAGCGGGGTCATGAGCAGGCGCGGATGGCTGCTCTTCGCCTCGATGTGCGTGATCTGGGGCGTGCCGTACCTCCTGATCAGGGTGGCCGTGCGCGACTTGAGCCCGGCGGCGCTCGTCCTCTCGCGGACGCTCGTGGCGGCGGCGATACTGTTGCCGCTCGCTCTGCGGCGGGACGAGCTCCGGCCGCTCGTGCGCCACTGGCCGGCGCTGGTCGTGTTCGCGGTGATCGAGATAGCGATCCCGTGGGTGCTGCTCGGGAGCGCGGAGCAGCATCTCTCGAGCTCGCTCACCGGCCTGCTGGTCGCCGCTGTCCCGCTCGTCGCCGTCGTGGTCGCCGCGACGACCGGCGCGCGCGAGCATCTGAGCGGCGCACGCGCTGCCGGGCTGCTCCTCGGCGTGCTCGGCGTGGCGGCGATCGTCGGCGTGAATCTCGATGGTGCGAGCGCCCTTCCGATCGTGGAAGTCGGGCTCGTGGCCGTCTGCTACGCCGTGGGCCCGCTGATACTGCAGCGATACCTCGCGCATCTGCCGGCGATGGGAGTCATCGCCGCGTCGCTTGCACTCACCGCGGTCATCTACGTCCCGATCGCCGCGTTCAGCCTCCCGCGCGAGATGCCTTCCGCCGCTGCGCTCGGCGCGGTCGCAGGGCTCGCCGTCGTCTGTACGGCGCTCGCCTTCGTCGTCTTCTTCGCGCTGATCGGCGAGATCGGCCCGGTGCGAGCGACGGTGATCACGTACGTCAACCCCGCGGTCGCCGCGATCCTCGGCGTCCTCGTGCTCGGAGAGCACCTGACGATCGGGGTGATGCTCGGCTTCGGGCTGGTTCTCGCGGGCTCCGTCCTCGCGACCCGGGCGCCCGCGCCGAGCGCGTCACTCGAGCCGGCCTCCGAGCCCGCCTGACCGCTATCCCGACGAGACGGGCAGCGACTCGACCGCACCGCTGACCGTGAGCCCGGGCTCCGGGCCGCCCGCGATCGCCCAGATGCGCCCGCCGAGGGCGACGACGCCGAGGCCGTGCCGCGGAGTGGGGAGGTCCGGAAGCGCGGTCCAGGCGCGGTTGCCCGGAAGGAGCGCCCAGACCGTGCGGTTCGTCCCCGGCGGGGACTCGCCGCCCACCGAGACGACGCGGCCTGCGATCGCGGCCGCGCCGGTGCCGCCTCGAGGGTCCGGGAGGTCGGGAAGCCGCGTCCAGCGGCTCCTTCTCGGGTCGAACGCCTGCACGGTGGCCATGTTCGTGTCGAGGCC
>DASTKF010000081.1:0-3593 GCA_035716065.1 Gaiella sp. | reverse complement strand
TCCCCCACGACCAGGCCGGGGTCGGCTCGGCCGTGCTGAACAGCATGCGCCAGGTCGGCGGCTCGCTCGGGATCGCAATCACCGGCGCGATCGTCGCGCACGTCACGTCGACGTCGCTGGCCGCGGGGGACACTCGACCCGAGGCGTTCGTCCACGGGTTCCAGCGCGGGCTCGAGATCGCGGCGCTGATCGCGCTGGCCGGCGCCGTGGTTGCGGTCGCGACGATGCGGACGCATCGGCAGCGCGAGCTGCCGCTGGAGGAGCCGGCGCTGCAGGAGGCCGCCTGACGGCGTGGCGCCCGTCAGGCGCGCTGCACGCTGACAGCCGTGCCGTACGCCGCGACCTCGGTCATGTTGCCCCCGAGCTCGTTGCAGTCGAAGCGCATCGCGATGACGGCGTTGGCCCCCGCCTCGCGCGCCGCGTCGCGCAGCCGCTCGACCGCCTGCAGCCGGCTGTCGGCGAGCATCTTCGTGTAGCCCTTCACCTCGCCGCCGATCAGCCCCTTGAGGCTCGCGCCGATGTCGGACCCGATGTTCCTGCTGCGAACGGTGAGGCCGAACACTTCGCCGTACACCTCGGCGACCCGGTAGCCGGGCAGGTCGTTCATGGTCGTGACGATCACGTCGGACACGCGCACTCCTTCTCGGCGGGGTCTCAACTCACGCCGACGCTACCGCGCCACGCCGCACCGAGTCGCGAGCCCGGGATGTCGAAGGGGAGTACGACACCCCGGGCTGGTTTGTACGGGGACGCGGCGCAGGCAAGCCGCGCCCCCGCACACCTGCGCTACGTCGCCGCGAGCTCGGCGACGTAGGTCGGCGCCCAGGGGGTGCCGAAGCCGGTGGTCATGTCCCAGCCCTCCAGCGCCGGCCAGCCCGGGACGGAGCCGACGGCGACGGCGTTTCCGTCCCCGTTGTACGAGAACATCGTGTTCGAGTCGAGGTTCCCGCTGATCACCCCGGCCGCGCCCTGGTGCACCGGGGCGACGTCGGTGAACGCGGCGCTCCCGATCGCATAGAGCCGTTCGGAGACATTTCCGAGCGGAGCCTTGCCCATCGACTCGCGCCGCTCGTTCGCAAGCGCCGTCAGGGCGGCGACCTGCGGCGTTGCAGCGCTCGTGCCGCCGATCAGGTAGAAGCCCTGATCCGCGGGCGCGAGGAACGACTGCAGGTTCACGAGCACGGCGCCGTTGACCGCCGCGTTCCAGCTCACGTCCGGGAGCCCGCGGTGGTCACCGCCGATCACCGACGCGACCGAGCTCTGCCAGCTGGGGCGCGCGTAGATCGTGCTCGGGCCGCCGCCAGTCGCGGCCGGGAGCCACGACTCGTTCCAGACGACGTTGGTCGCGGCCGAGCTGCCGGGCGCGTTCGCCGAAGAGAAGTACGCCGGGTTGAAGCTCCCGTCGGCTGCGAACGGGACGTCGCTCTGCGGGTTCCACGTCCAGCCGAACTGGAGCTGCGTCCCGCCCACCGATGTGACGTAGGGGCTCGAGCTCGGCCACTGCGCCGTCGGGAACGCGTACGGCCGGCTGTCCTTCTGCTGCTTCGAGAGGCCAGTCGTCCCGTTGTCGCCCGAGGCGCCGAAGAACGAGTCGCCCTTCGCGATCCCCTTCTGGAAGACCTGGTCGAAGCGCGAGGCCTGCTGCTGCGCGGCGCCGCCGAACGACTGCTCCGCGGCGGCGAGGCTCATCGAAAAGACGGTGCCGGCCGGGTAGGTGTCGATCGCCCCGTCGATCGCCTTGAACAGGTTCGGGAACCCCTGCACGCCAAGCGTCTCCGCGGGCGGCACCGCGAGCAGCACGATGTGTGCGAGCGGCGCGATCGCGTACGCCCACTGGACGTCGAGCGCCGCCTCTCCGGCCCAGCCGGAGGCCGCTCCCGGCCCCGACTGCCCGTTCGCGTTCGGGTTGCCGCTCTCCAGCTGCGGGTTGCCGAGCGGGAAGACCTGATCGAAGCTCGGCTGGGGCAGACTCGGGAAGAATGCGTCGTGGAACGCCTGCAGCTCGTCCGCCGCGCGCGGGCTGCCGTACGAGTCGACGAGCACGATCGTCTGGCCTTCGCCACGCTCGGGGAGTTGATCGACGCCGTACGCCTCGCGGATGTCGCTCGGCACGTAGCAATGGAGGTTCCCGCCGGCGGCCGTGCAACCCGACCAGCCGGGGCTCTGCCGGAGCCAGTCGGACTTCACCCGAACCGGCCCGCCCGGCGCCTCGAGCGCGTTCGGCGCGAGCGCGATCGTCGGCGCCGCGACCGCCGGCGCGGTGCTCGCGGCAACGGCGGCCAGTGCCGCGGCACCGACGACGAGGAGGGCTGCGATACGTCTCGGCATGTGATCCCCTCTCCTGTCTCTCCCTGATCGATTCAGCCCAGCCGTCGAGGACCGGGCCCGTGGTTCCGGAGAGGACGGTATGGGCCGTGCCCGCCGCCCGGCATCGTCCGTTCGGACGAGGAAACGGAGGAGCCGCGGCGGTCCGTCGTCGTGCAGACTGACGGCATGGCGACGATGCGCGACCTCGACGAGCTCGCGCTCGCGATGCCCGAGGCGACGAAGAACGTCGACGACGGGCGACCGACGTACGCGGTGCACGGGAAGTTCTTCTGCTTCCATCGCAGCGCGCGGCCGGACGCCGTCGACCCCGAGACGGGCGAGCGGCTCACCGACGTGCTCGTCTTCCGCGTCGCGGACGCAGGCGAGAAGGAGGCGATCCTCCAGGACGATCGCGGCGTGTTCTTCACCACGCCGCACTGGAACGGCTACAACGCGGTGCTCCTCCGGATCCGGGATCTCACGAAGATCGACCGAGAGGAGCTACAGGAGCTCGTCGCCGGCGCCTGGCTGACCCGGGTGCAGAAGCGCACCGCGAAGGCCTGGCTCGCCCAGCACGGCATCGACGAGGTGCGCTAGCCAGTCCCACAGTCGCGCCCAGACATGTCACACTCGTCACGAGCTCGGAAGATCGTGGCGTGGTCTTCCGTCTCGTGGGGGAAGCTGCCGCAGCCTGCGGCGCGACACGAAGGGAGACCCCATGGAGGGCACTGGGACGGGCGCAGCGGCGATGCTCGTCGGCTCGGCCGAGGACGTTGGGGGACGTCCGGACGCCGCCACGGTCACGCTGGAGCGCGAGGAGATCGAGGAGGCGCTCGCCTCCGACGCACCGCTCGACCTCATCCTGGCGGTGAAGGCGGGCGACACCGAGCCGCGCGACGTGCGGGTCACGTGGCAGCGAGCGGACCTCGAGACGGTGCTCGGGAAGGTGGAAACCGGACCGGTGACGTTCTCGTTCGACCGGGCAGAGCTGTACCGCGCGCTCGAGCACCCGGACTTCGAGGGCCACGGGATGCGCGAGATCGTCCTGCTCGTGGCGGCAGCGTCGACCTCGGCCGCGCTGATGGCGTCGACGGCATCGGCCCAGGTGCTCGACGCCGGGGGAGGCGGCGCCGTCGGAGCCGTGATGGACGCGGGAGGCGGAGGGGCGACGGGCGCCGTCATGGACGCCTCGGGCGGCGGCACCACCGGCGCCGCAATGGACGCCTCAGGCGGCGGCACCACCGGCGCCGCAATGGACGCCTCAGGCGGCGGCACCACCGGCGCCG
>DASTKF010000080.1:0-2418 GCA_035716065.1 Gaiella sp. | reverse complement strand
GGACGGGAGCCGCGGACACGCGCGCAACGCTAGCGCCGCACCCTCACGCGGCAGCGAGCCTCTACTCTTCTCGCTCTCGGAGAGGTGTCCGAGCGGTCTAAGGAGCGCGACTGGAAATCGCGTACGTGGTGAAAGCTGCGTCGCGGGTTCAAATCCCGCCCTCTCCGCTAGAGCGTGGGGGAACCCCATGGTTCCCCCACGAGCCCCATCCTTCAGCGTCGTTCACCGATCAGCGAACGGTGGCCTCCCGGCCGGCAAAGCCGGCCTCCGGCGGCGACGCGACGCTCACTGGTCACACGCCCGACTGCGGCGCGCATCAGACAGCGCTCCGGAGGCACTTCGCGAACTCCTTCTTTGCTCGCTTGTCGTGGCCCTTCTTGCCGTGGCCCTTCGCCTTGCCGTGACCCTTGTCGTCGTCGCCGTGCCGCGCTTTCTTGCCGTGGCCGGAGGTCGCCCTCGTGACGCAGCGCGACGCGGCGGCGTCGATGCGGACGACGGCAGCGGCGCGGGCGGCGCCGTTCTTCATCCGCGCCATCTGCGAGACGCACTTGCCGAACGCGTTCGCCTGATTTCGGTTCGTGCCGTACGCGGCGCGGAACGCGTCAGCGCCCATCTCGGCGCGAAGCGTCTTGCACGCCTGGCCGGGGCTCATCCCCTGGCCTCCAGGCGGCTTCGGCCCCTCCGGCGTGAAGAAGGTCGACGAGTTCACCTTGACGTTCCGGACGTCGACCGTCTGCTCCTTGTCGGAAAACGCCCAGCCCGAGTCGACCACCAGCGAGATGCCCGTGACCTGGTAGGTGCCGACCAGGGCGAGCGCCTGCGCGTACGTCGACACCTGCGTGCCGGCCTGCACCTGGCTCGTGTCGTACCGGCCGTCCGCGGACCCGATCAGGTTCCCGGACGCGATCCACACGTTTTGCGAGCACCCCGTGAACGACGGCGTCGGCCCGAGGTAGACGAACACGTTCTTCTCGCCGGACGGCGTCTGGACGCGGACCTGGAACCGGGGCGACCCACCCGCGCAGTCGTCGTCGGTGACGTTGAACTCCGTCGAGAGCGTCGTGATGCTCGAGAACGTCGTGACAGCCGTTCCGCTGAACGACGCGCCCGAGGAGTCGTTGGTCGCACCGGCGTCTCCGGTGTTGGAGACGAGATGCAGGATCCCGCCGGACGTCGTCGCGCCCCCGAACGGCGTTGCCGTCGCTGCAAGGGCGGCGGGCACGACGACGGCCGCGGTGATGAGTGCCGCAGCAGTGGCTATCAGTCGTCTCATGGAAACTCCCCTCTCGTCTGGGTCCGTGCGAGCACGAACCAGATCGATGACGCGAGGAGCCTTCCCTATCTCGTCGGGAGAAGAACGATCCCGAACGGAATCCTTACGACGTTCCGGCGACGGACGAGACGTACGCCGCGACGTCCTGGATCTGCTGCTCGGTGAGCTTGTCCTTGAACGACGGCATCGCGCCCGAGCCGTCCGTCACGCGGGTCACGACGAGCGTTGCCGCAGGCTTCGCGTCGTCGAGGTTCGGCCCGACCGTGCCGGTCGACCCGGCGTCCGCGAGCGTGTGGCACGCGACGCAGCCGGCGGACTCGAACACCTGCTTTCCGGCGGCGGCGTCGCCCGCGGGCGCTTCTGTCGTCGTGCCGCCCTCGGTCGTCCCGCCGCCCGTCTCCGCCGCGTGGGTCTCCTCTTCGGTCTCCTGCGTCCCGGTCACCCACACGACCGCGCTCATCTGGGCAACGAACAGGACGACGGAGACGAGGATGTACGCGTCGAGCCGCAACGGGAATCCCGGACTGCGTTTCGGGACGAAGATCGCCGTGATGAGCGCCCACGCGATGAAGGTGATCGCGACGATCAGGAGCACCGTCTTTCCGAGCCCCGTGATGGCTGCGACCGGCATCGCGCGGACGCTACCACGCTGCCTGACACGCCGATCCGACGATCGACAGACCCGTCAAATGTGAATAGGGTTTGCCTTAGTGAGTCCTGCGGAGCGGCTCGACAGGTACGCACGCCTTGCGGTCGAGGTCGCCGTCAACCTCCAGCCGGGGCAGTTCCTTCGGGTCTCGGCCGACCCGGAGCATCTCCCCCTGGTCCGGGCCATCGGCCGGGTCGCGTACGAGCGCGGCGCGCGCTATGTCGAGGTGCTCTACCGCGACGACCATCTGAAGCGCGCGCGGGTCGAGCATGCGCCCGACGACTCGCTCGACTGGAGCCCTCCGTGGACGGTCGCGCTGATCGATCACATGGTGGAGACCCGCGGCGCGACGATCTCGATCACCGGCGACGCCGAGCCCGAGCTGCTCGCCGACCTCGACCAGCGCCGCGCACAGCGCGCACGTCCGCGTGCCGCCGTCGAGAAGCTCCTCGACGCCGAGAACCGACGCCTCATCCAGTGGACGATCCTCGGCTAC
>DASTKF010000079.1:0-6408 GCA_035716065.1 Gaiella sp. | reverse complement strand
CGAGGACATCGTCAAGCAGTACATGGGGACGATCATCCCGCAGAACGACAACAAGTTCGCGGCGCTCAACTCGGCCGTCTGGTCGGGCGGGTCGTTCATCTACGTGCCGCCGGGTGTCTCGATCGAGATGCCGCTCCAGGCCTACTTCCGCATCAACGCGGAGAACATGGGCCAGTTCGAGCGTACGCTGATCATCGTCGACGAGGACGCGTACGTGCATTACGTCGAGGGCTGCACCGCGCCGATCTACTCGTCCGACTCGCTGCACTCCGCGGTCGTCGAGATCGTCGTGAAGCCGCGCGGTCGGTGCCGCTACACGACGATCCAGAACTGGTCGAACAACGTCTACAACCTCGTCACCAAGAGAGCGGTCGCGTACGAGGACGCGACGATGGAATGGGTCGACGGAAACCTCGGGTCGAAGCTGACGATGAAGTACCCCGCGATCTGGCTGATGGGGGAGCGCGCGCATGGCGAAGTGCTCTCGATTGCCTTTGCCGGCAAGGGCCAGCACCAGGACGCCGGTGGCAAGGTCGTCCACGTCGCGAAGAACACGACGTCCGTGATCACCTCGAAGTCGATCTCGAAGGACGGAGGCCGCGGCGGCTACCGCGGCCTGCTCGAGGTCGCGAAGGGCGCAAGCGGCTCGAAGTCGAAGGTGGTCTGCGACGCGCTGATCCTCGACGAGGACTCGCGCTCGGACACGTACCCCTACATCGACGTGAAGGAGAACGACGTCGATCTCGGCCACGAGGCGACGGTCTCCAAGATCGGCGAGGAGCAGCTCTTCTACCTCATGAGCCGCGGGCTGTCGGAGGCCGAGGCGAGCGCGATGATCGTCGCGGGCTTCGTCGAGCCGATCACGAAGGAGCTCCCGCTCGAGTACGCGGTCGAGATGAACCGCCTGATCCAGCTCCAGATGGAGGGCTCTGTCGGCTGACGCCGACAGAGCCTAGAAGCCCTTGGACATCACCAGGGCCGATTTCGTTGCTGTGCCGTCGACCGACTGGGAGCGGTCGCGGGGCTTCTACGTCGACACGCTCGGGCTCCGGCCCGACGAGCACGCGCAGGCCGAGTTCTGGGCCGGCGAGCAGTGCTTCGGGATCTGGGAGCCGGCGCGGTTCGGGATGGAGTTCGCGCCGCAGCGGAACGGGCACATCGCCTTCGCGGTCGAGGACGTCCCGGCGGCGCGCGCCGAGCTCGAGGCGAAGAATGTCGAGTTCTTCGGCGAGACGCTCGACTCCGGCGTCTGCCACATGGCGTTCTTCCGCGACCCCGACGGCAACGATCTGATGCTCCACCACCGCTACGCGCCGCACGCTGAGGGGAGAACGGACTCGTGATCACCGTCGAGCGGACCGACTTCATCTCCGTCCCGGTGACCGATCTCGAGCGGTCGACGCGCTTCTATTCGGACACGCTCGGACTCGAGCAGATCGGCCACGGAGGCTGGCCCGAGTTCGCCCTCGGCGAGAACGTGAGCCTCTACCTGCTCGACCCGACCAACATCGGGCAGACGTTCCAGGGGCCGCACACGGCGTCGATCGCGCTCCGGGTCCCCGACGTCGACGAGGCCCGGAAGACGCTGGAGGCGAAGGGCGTCGAGTTCGCCGGCGAGACGTTCGACACGGGCGTCTGCCACATGGCGCACTTCCACGACCCCGACGGCAACACGCTGATGCTCCACCGGAGGTACGCGCCGCATGAGGACTGAGCTTCTCGACCGTTACCGCTCGCTCGCGCTGCCGACCACGCGCGACGAGCACTGGCGCTTCACGAACCTCGAGGGCTTCGATCCCGACGCGTGGACGGCCGACGCGTCGACCGCCGTCGCCGTGCCGTCGATGCTCGATCTCGACGTCGCTGCCACCGCGACGATCGACGAGTCCGGCATCTCGGTGTCGGACGTGTCCGCTGCCGGCGTTCGCTTCGAGCCGCTCGCGGACGACCACCCGCTGCTCGGCTCGCTCGTCAAGCCCGACGACAAGCTGCGGGCGCACAACGCGGCGGTGTGGGAGCACGGGCTGCTCGTCCACGTGCCCGCCGGGGTGGAAGTCTCCAAGCCGCTCTACCTGCGCGTCGCGAGCGGCGTGCCGGGCGGGTCGCTCTTCTGGCGCGTGCTCGTCGTCGCCGAGCCGGGCTCGCGGTTCACGCTCGTGCAGGAGCTCACCTCGGGTGACGAGCAGCTCGAGTCGTACGTGAACGGCGTCGTCGAGGTCGTCGTGCACGACGCCGCGAAGGCGGAGATCGTCAACCTCCAGCGGCTCTCCACGAAGGCGTGGCTGTTCGCGTCGTGCCATGCGCGGGTGGAGCGCGATGCGGAGCTCGACTGGGTCGAGGGCGGCTTCGGCTCATCGCGCGGGAAGGTCTGGATCCAGAACGATCTCGCCGACCGCGGCGCCACCTCCCGCGTCACCGGCGCCTATTTCGCCGACGGCTCGCAGCACCTCGACTACGACACGTACCAGCTCCACCAGGCGCCCGACACGACGTCCGACTTCGCGTTCAAGGGCGCGCTCCGCGACACCGCGGCAACGGTGTGGCGCGGAATGATCCGCGTCGAGGAAGGCGCGCAGAAGACGAACGCCTACCAGGAGAACCGCAACCTCCTGCTCTCGAAGACGGCCACCGCGAACTCCATCCCCGGCCTCGAGATCCTCGCCAACGACGTGCGCTGCACGCACGGGGCGACGCTCTCACAGGTCGACCGCGAGCAGCTCTTCTACCTGATGGCCCGCGGCCTCCCCCGCTCGGACGCGGAGCGGCTGATCGTGCGCGGCTTCTTCCAGGACGTGCTCGACCGGATCGACCTCGACCCGGTGCGCGAGGCCCTGGGCGCGGCCCTCGAAGCTCGCATACCGCAGGCCTGAGACCGGGCGCGGCCGGGGCGTGGCTTCAGCCTCGCCCCTCCTCCTCGCCTGTCATGCTGACCGCGTGCCGTGCTCGTGCTGCGCCGGTGAGTCGCTCGACATCTTCGGGGAGAGGAGCGCCCGCCGGGCGCTCGGACGCTACCTCCGGAAGGGTCTCGGCGGAAGCGACGCTCCGCGGATCGCCGACTGGGCGGCCGAGCAGGGGCTTGACGGAGCGACGGTCATGGAGGTCGGTGGCGGCATCGGCCAGATCCAGGTCGAGCTCGTTCGCCGGGGCGCCGCGCGCGGCACGGTCGTCGAGGTGGTCGCGGGCTACGAGGATGCTGCGCGCGAGCTCGCCACGGCGACGGGCATCGCCGATCGGACGACGTTCGTTCTCGCCGACCTCGTCGAGACACCCGACGCGGTCGAGCCGGCCGACATCGTCGTCTTGCGACGCGTTGTCTGCTGCACGCCCGTCGGCCCTGCCGTCCTCGCCGCCGCGGCCGGCCTGACGAGCCGCACGCTGCTGGCCAGCTACCCGCGCGATCGCGCCGGCGTGCGGGTCGTGGTGCGCCTGCAGAACGGCCTCCTGGCGCTCATGCGGAAGCGCTTTCGCACGTTCGTCCACCCGCCGGGAGAGCTCGCGCGCGCCGCGGAGACGCACGGGCTGCGCCTGTCACGTGTCGAGCGCGGTTCCGTCTGGGAGACCGCGCAGTTCGTCTCCGACTCCTGACACATTCCTGACGAACCGCTCAGGCTCCCCTCATCTCGCCTCCGTAGGGTCGGAGACATGCGGCTCATCGCCATTCTCGGACTGCTCGCGGCCATCGCGATCCTCGTCGTTCAGTAAAACCGAAGAGCCATGCGTCGCACACGGGCGTAGGCTTGGCCGATGGAGATCGGGCTGTTCCCGCTCGGGATCGTCCTGCTGCCAACCGAGCAGGTCCCGCTCCACATCTTCGAGCCGCGCTACCGCGAGCTGATCGCCGAGTGCCTCGAGGACGAGCAGCCGTTCGGCCTCGTCTACGCGGACGACGACGGCCTACGCCGGACGGGGACGCTGGCGAGCGTCGTCGAGGTCGTCGAGCGCTTCGAGGACGGCAGGCTGAACATCGTCGTCGAAGGCGGCGACCGGTTCCGGCTCCTCGAGCTGACCGACGGACGGAGCTTCCACACGGGCACCGTCGAGCCCCTCGCGGACTCGGACGACCCGCCGGACCCCGCCGACGTGACCCGCGGCATCGGTCTCTTCACGCAGCTCGTCGAGCTCACCGGCGCCGAGGTCGAGGTGCCGGCGGAGGACATCGTCCAGCCGTCGTTCTCGCTCGCTTCGAGATTCGAGCTCGCCCCCGAGCTGAAGCTGGAGCTGCTCGAGGAGACGAGCGAGCGCGTGCGCCTGAAGCGGCTCTGCGAGATTCTCGAGACGGTCGCCACGGCCGTCCAGCGCCAGCGGGAGACGGCGGAGGCCGCCTCGCGCAACGGGCACATGCATCCACGCCGCAGCTGATCGCCTCCCCGCGACAGGACCGGAACTGCCGCTGGCTACGATGGCCTTGTGACCTCCACCACGCTTCCCGCGCTCGACGCGCACCGGCTGCGGGCCGACTTCGCTGTCTTCGACGAGCTCTTCGACGGCCGACCCGTCGCGTTCCTCGACTCCGCGGCCTCGACCCAGAAGCCGCGCCAGGTACTGGACCGGATGCGCACGTTCTACGAGCACGAGTACGCGAACGTGCACCGCGGCGTCTACCGGCTCGCGGAGCGCGCCACCGAGGGCTTCGAGGGCGCACGCCGGACGGTCGCCGGCCTCCTGAACGCACCTTCGGAGAAGGAGGTCGTGTTCACCCGCAGCGCCACCGAGGCGATCAACCTGGTCGCCTACGCGTGGGGCCTCGACAACCTCGGTCCTGGCGACGTCGTCGTCATCACGGAGCTCGAGCACCATTCGAACTTCGTGCCGTGGCAGTACATCGCGCATCGGACCGGCGCGAGCTTCCGCAACATCCCGATCGACGACCTCGGCGAGCTGCAGCTCGACTCGCTCGACTCGATAGCACGCGACGGGAACATCAAGGTCGTCGCGAACAATCTCGTCTCGAACACGCTCGGCACGATCAACCCGGTCGAGACGCTTGCCGAATGGGCGCACGAGCAGGGCGCGATCATGGTCGTCGACGCCGCCCAGGCCGCGCCGCACCGCCGCGTCGACGTGCAGGCGCTCGGCGCCGACTTCGTCGCGATCTCGTCGCACAAGCTGTGCGGGCCGTCCGGCATCGGCGCGCTCTGGGGCAAGCGGGAGCTGCTCGAGAAGATGAGCCCGTTCAACCTCGGCGGCGAGATGATCCGCTCGGTCGGGCTCGAGAAGACGACCTTCAACGAGCTGCCGTACAAGTTCGAGGCGGGCACGCCTGCGATCGCGGAGGCGGTCGGCTTCGGAGCGGCGATCGACTACATCTCCGAGGTCGGCCTCGAGACGATCGAGCGCCACGAACACGCGCTGGTCGAGCAGACGATGGCCGGGCTCGACGAGCTGCCCTGGGTGCGGGTCTTCGGCCCGCCGCCCGAGCGCCGCGCCGGGATCGTGTCGTTCGACGTCGAGGGCATCCACCCGCACGACGTGGCGCAGATCCTCGACTGGGAGGGCGTCGCCGTCCGCGCCGGCCATCACTGCACCCAGCCTCTGATGACGCGCCTGGGCGTCTCCGCCACGACCCGCGCGAGCTTCTACCTCTACTCGATCCCCGAGGAGATCGACCGGCTGATCGCCGGTCTCCACAAGGTCAAGGCGTCGCTCGGCTGATGAGCGAGTTCGAGCAGCTGTATCGCGAGGTGATCCTCGACCACTACAAGGCGCCGCGGAACCACGGGGTGCTCGAGCCGCACGACGCGATCGCCGAGGGACAGAACCCGCTCTGCGGCGACGAGGTCACGGTCTCGGTCCGCTTCGGTGATGGCGACGTGATCGAGGACGTCGGCTTCGAGGGCCGGGGGTGCGCGATCAGCCAGGCGGCGACGTCGATGCTGACGGACATCGTCAAGGGACGAACCGCCCAGGAGGTCTCGACGATGCCGAAGGAGGAGCTCCTCGACGAGATCGGGATCCCGCTCACGCCTGTCCGGCTCAAGTGCGCGCTACTCGGGCTCGGTGTGCTGAAGATCGCGCTGCACCGCGCGAAGGGAACGCCCCTCCCGGACGAGTGGGGCACGTCGTCGGGCGAGATCTCGCTGACTTGATGGAGATCGAGGCGCTCCCGCTCGAGGAGCTGCCGGACGGGTCGATGCGGCTCATCCCGGCGGACGCCCTCACCACGATCGGCCTCTACCACTGCCAGGGGAAGCTGCACGCGATCGAGGACCGCTGCACGCACGACGACGGCCCGCTCTGCGAGGGCGAGTGGGACTGCGAGGCCTGCGAGGTCGTCTGCCCGCGCCACGGGTCGCGCTTCGACCTGCTGACAGGGGCGGCGCTCTCGCTGCCGGCCTACCTCCCCGTCCCGACCTATCCCGTGCGCGTCCGCGAGGACGGGATGATCGTGATCGACGTCGGGAACTGAGG
>DASTKF010000078.1:0-4163 GCA_035716065.1 Gaiella sp. | reverse complement strand
CCTGAAGCCGTCGGCGTGGGCGCCGGTCGTCCCACCACGCTGGGCGCGTGCGGCGAGCGGCGCCGAGGTGTTCGACGAGATCCGGCGCGGTGACCTCCTCGTCCAGCAGCCGTACGACTCGTTCCGCGCGAGCTTCGAGGCGTTCGCGGAGGCGGCGGCACGCGATCCCGACGTAATCGCGATCAAGACGGCGGTGTACCGGACGAGCGACGAGTCGTCGCTCGTCTCGTCGCTGATCGAGTGCGCGGAGCAGGGCAAGCAGTCGGTGTGCCTCGTCGAGCTGAAGGCGCGGTTCGACGAGCGCCGCAACATCGAGTGGTCGCGCGAGATGGAGGAGGCGGGCGTCCACGTCGTCCACGGATTCCCCGACCTCAAGATCCACGCGAAGATGACCCTGGTCGTGCGGCGCGAGCAGGGCGGCCTCCGGCGCTACGTCCACATCGGCACCGGGAACTACAACGCGTCCACCGCGCGCGTCTACGAGGATCTCGGGCTCTTCACCGCGGACGAGGAGATCTCCGCGGACGTCGCCGACCTCTTCAACCACGTGACCGGCTTCGGACGCCCGCAGCGGTTCCGCAAGCTGCTCGTCGCGCCGTTCACCATGCGCGACCGGCTCGTGGACGAGATCCGCCGGGTGGCTGCGGCCGCCGCCGACGGCGCGACGGCGCGGATCCGGCTCAAGGTGAACGCGCTGGTCGACCCGACGGTCGTCGAGGAGCTGTACACGGCGTCGACCGCCGGCGTCCCGATCGAGATCCAGGCGCGCTCGATCTGCATGCTGCGTCCCGGCGTGAAAGGGCTCTCGGAGACGATCCGCGTCACGTCGATCGTCGACCGGTTCCTCGAGCACAGCCGGGTCTACTGGTTCGAGGCCGGCGAGGAGACGAACATCTACATGGGGAGTGCGGACGTCATGCCGCGCAACCTCGACCGGCGGATCGAGGTGCTCACTCCCGTCGAGAACGCCCGTGCGAAGGCGGAGATCGGTGCGATCCTCGACAGCGCGTTCGCCGACACGACGAGCACCTGGGAGCTCGGCGCCGACGGCGAGTGGACGCGTCGCGAGGCGAAGGCGAAGAAGGCGCACGCACACCAGGAGGCGATGATGCGCCGCGCCCAGCTCCGCGCCCGCCGTGCCCGCACGTAGACCTCCGAGTCACGCCGCGGCAGCCGACGACTGAACCCCGCCGAGCGCGAGCGCGCCGCGTGAGCTGGCGATGCGCGACACGGCACGATAACGGGCGAGTGACGCGCCGGCGACCTGGAGCCGCCCGCGGCTAGGCGGTTCAGCCTGGGCGGACGAGCGGCTTGTACGCGATGCGGTGCGGCTCGAGCGCCTCCGGGCCACGGGTCTCGCGGACCCAGTCGGCGTACTCGGCGTAGGAGCCCTCGAACCACGTCACCTGCGAGTCGCCCTCGAACGCGAGCATGTGCGTCGCGACGCGGTCGAGGAACCACCGGTCGTGCGAGATCACGACGGCGCAGCCGGCGAAGTCGAGGAGCGCCTCCTCGAGCGCGCGCAGCGTGTCGACGTCGAGGTCGTTCGTGGGCTCGTCGAGCAGGAGCAGGTTGCCGCCCGAGCGCAGGAGCTTCGCGAGATGGACGCGGTTCCGCTCTCCGCCGGAGAGGTCCCTGACGAGCTTCTGCTGGTCACCGCCGCGGAAGTTGAACCACGAGACGTACTGGCGCGAGTTGACCTCGCGCTTGCCGAGCTGGATCACGTCCTGGTTCCCGGAGATCTCCTTCCACACCGTGTTCTTCCCGTCCAGGGCGCTCCGCGACTGGTCGACGTAGGCGAGCTCGACCGTGTCGCCGACCTCGAGCGTGCCGCCGTCGGGTTGCTCCTCCCCGGCGATCATGCGGAAGAGAGTCGTCTTGCCGGCCCCGTTCGGGCCGATCACGCCGACGATCCCGCCGGGCGGCAGGTCGAAGGTGAGGTCCTCGACGAGGAGGCGGTCGCCGAAGCCCTTCTCGACGTGCTCGGCGCGGACGACCAGGTCGCCGAGCCGGGGCCCGGCCGGAATGTGGATCTCGACCGTGTCGAGGCGCGCCGCCTGGTCCTCGGCGAGCAGCTTCTCGTATGCGGTGAGGCGCGCCTTCGACTTCGCGTGCCGCGCGGTCGGGCTCATCCGCACCCACTCGAGCTCGCGTTGCAGCGTGCGGCGGCGGGCGGCGTTCTGCTTCTCCTCGACCCCGAGACGAGCCTCCTTCTGCTCGAGCCACGACGAGTAGTTCCCCTGGAACGGGATTCCCTTGCCGCGGTCCAGCTCGAGGATCCAGCCTGCGACGTTGTCGAGGAAGTAGCGGTCGTGGGTGACCGCCATGACGGTGCCCTTGTAGCTCTCGAGATGGCGCTCGAGCCAGGCGACCGACTCGGCGTCGAGGTGGTTCGTCGGCTCGTCGAGAAGCAGCAGGTCGGGTGCCGAGAGCAGGAGCCGGCAGAGCGCGACGCGGCGCCGCTCGCCGCCGGACAGCGTCGTGACGTCGCGGTCACCGTCGGGCAGTCGCAGGGCGTCCATCGCGCGGTCGAGGTGCTGGTCGAGGCTCCAGGCGTCGGCACGATCGATCCGGTCCTGCACCTCCGCCTGCTCGGCGAGCAAGGCGTCGAAGTCGGCGTCCGGCTCGGCGAACGCGGCCGAGACGGCGTTGAAGCGGTCGAGTAGGTCACGCAGCTCACGAACGCCGTCCTCGACGTTCCCGCGCACGTCCTTCGCGGGGTCGAGGTCCGGCTCCTGCGGGAGAAAGCCGACGGTCGCCTTCGGGTCGAGCTCGGCAACACCGGAGGACGGCTCCTCGAGCCCGGCCATGATCCGTAGCAACGTCGACTTGCCGGCGCCGTTCGGCCCAAGCACGCCGATCTTCGCGCCGTGCAGGAACGACAGGGAGATGTTCGACAGCACCTGCCGCTCGGGGCCGTAGAACTTGTCGGCCCGATGCATCGTGTAGACGATCTCCGCGCTCATCGCTTGCCCGCCAAGCGGGATTCGGCAGGAGCCGAATCCCGCGGCTCGATCCCCGCCTGCGGCGGGGCACATCCCTGAAGGCGTCGGCTTCGCCGCCGCAACTGCATGCTTTGGGAACGCGTCATCCCGGCGCCCACGGTAGCGGCGGGCGCGGGCAATAGATGATGCTTGCGTGCAAATCGCGCATTGCTAGCATAGTGCGACATGCGAGTGCTCTATCTCCGCAACGTTCCCGACGAGGTCGCGGAGCGGCTCGAGCAGCTCGCGGCGCGGGAAGCTATGTCCGTGTCCGCGTTCGCCGTGCGCGAGCTCGCGTGGATCTCGATCCGGGCGAACAACCCAGCGCTCCTGGCAGGTCTCCCTGATCTGGCGGTCGAGGCGCGCGCCGTCGTCGGCGAGCTCGAGGCGGGCCGCGGCGAGCGGTGATCGTCGTCGACGCCTCGGCGGCGGTGCTCGGCTTGCTGAACGACGGCGACGCGCGCGCTTCCCTGGCGCGTGGCCGGCTCGCGTGCCCGCATCTCGCCGACTCGGAGATCGTCCACGCGCTCCGCGGCATGGTGCGAAGAGGCGACGTCGACGCGGCGGACGCCGACAAGGCTCTCGCGACCTGGGCACGGCTCGGGATGGAGCGGGTCTCGATCGTGGGTCTGCTCGAGCGACTCTGGTCGCTACGCGAAACCCTCAGCGCGTATGACGCCAGCTACGTCGCCGTCGCCGAGGCCCTCGACGTGCCGCTCCTGACGGCCGACGCACGGCTCGCGCGGGCGCCCGGTCCGACGTGCCCGATCACCGTCGTGCGGAGCTGAACGGCCAGGCGCCGCCCCTCACCAGACGCCGAGGCGCTGGAGCACCTGGTCGACGGCCGGGTCGCCGCTCGGCGGCTGGTGGCTGGTCGGAGCTCCGGCAGCGGCCAGCGACTCCACGACGCCCGCGTAATCGCCGTCGTGTGCGGGGTTGTTGCGGATCGCCCAGATCGCGGCGTCCAGCGGCCGCGGGCCGTGGTCGTCCCACGCGCGGTCCGTCAGGCTCGCCCCGCGGGCGACCAGCAGCTCGACGGTGGCCCTGCGGCCGTGCATGGCCGCCTGCACGAGCGGCGTGAAGCCGCTCCATCCCGGCGTGTCGACGTCCAGCCCGGAGTCGAGCAGCGCAGCGACGACCTCGGTGCGGTCGAGCAACGCAAACTGGCCGAGGATCCAG
>DASTKF010000077.1:0-16012 GCA_035716065.1 Gaiella sp. | reverse complement strand
GTGAAGGCCAAGCGGGAGCTCGGCTGGACGCCGCGCTTCCCCACGTGGCGCACGGGGTTCCCGGCCGTCTACTCGGCGCTCGCCGCCTCCGAGCAGCGGGCGCCCCAGCGGGCGCCGCAGCCGAGCCACTAGCTCGACCGGACGTAAACGAGGCGCCCGCCCCACGAGGACGGGCGCCTCGTCGTCTCCTCCCTTCACCCGAGCCGCTGTCCCGTCGGACGCGGCCCGTTCGTCGGTACCCGAAACCACGTTCAGGAGGAAGCACGATGAGAAGCCAGATCCGTGTTCTCGAGCGCCCCGACGGCGAACGCACGGCCGTCTCGGGGGCGGGCCGTTGGCTCGTCCTGGCGGTCACCGCTGCGGCGCAGTTCATGGTCATCCTCGACGTCTCGGTCGTGAACGTCGCCCTGCCGGCGATCAAGGACGACCTGCATTTCTCGCAGGAGGGCCTGCAGTGGGTGATCACCGCCTACGCGATCCTCTTCGGCGGCGTGCTCTTGCTCGGCGGCCGTCTTGCCGACCTGCTCGGACGCCGGCGGGTGTTCATGACGGGGGTCGGGCTGTTCACGCTCGCCTCCCTGCTGTCCGGGCTCGCCTCGTCGGAGGGGGAGCTGATCGTCACGCGGGCGCTGCAGGGGCTCGGCGGCGCTCTCCTCGCACCGGCAGCGCTCTCGATCGTCGTCACGACCTTCCGAGAGGGACACGACCGGAACGTCGCGCTCGCGATCTGGGGCGCGATCTCCGGCGTCGGCGGCGCCGTCGGCGTGCTGCTCGGCGGCGTCCTCACCTCGTACCTGACCTGGTCGTGGATCTTCTACGTCAACCTCCCGGTCGGCGTGGCCGTCCTCGCCGTCAGCCCGTGGCTCCTGTCGGAGAGCCGGGTCGCGGTGGCGCGTCGCCCCTCGGTGCGACGTCGGTCACGGCCGGGCTGATGGTGCTGGTCTACGCGATCACGCGGGCGAGCCAGCACGGCTGGGGGAACAGCGTCACGGTCGGGCTGTTCGCGACCGCAGCCGGACTGATCGCCGCGTTCGTCGTGATCGAGGCCCGCTCGCCCGCACCTCTGTTGCCGCTGCGGATCTTCCGCCTGAGGACGCTCACGGCGGCGAACGCGACGATGATGACGGTCGGCGCGGTCGCGTTCGGGCAGTTCTTCCTGCTCACGCTGTACCTGCAGGAGGTGCTGCGCTACTCGGCGCTCCAGACCGGCGTCGCGTTCGTGACGATCACCGTGACGCTCATCGCAGTCACGAATCTCGCGCAGAAGCTGACCACGCGGCTGGGCGCCCGGCCGGTGCTTACCACCGGCCTCCTCCTCACCGCGGCCGGAAGCGCGCTCTACGCGCGGATGCCCGCGGACGGCCACTACTTCTGGAACGTCGTCCCCGGCCTCGTCGTGAGCGGCGTCGGGCTCGCGCTCACGTTCGTGCCGGTGATGATCGCCGGCCTGACCGGTGTCGAGCACGCCGATGCGGGCGTCGCGTCGGGGCTGATCAACACGAGCCGCCAGATCGGCGGCGCGATCGGGCTGGCCGTGGTGACGACCATCGCCGCGACCGCGAGCAGCCACTACGCCTCGAGCCACGCCGTGCCGGCCTTCAGCGGCCCGTCCCTCACGCACGGCTTCCAGGTCGCGTTCTACGCGCTGATCGGCGTCGCGCTCGCCGGAGCGGCGATCACCGCCGCCTTCGTCGAGTCGAAGCCGAGGGTGGTTGGGGCTGCGGAGCCGGACGAGCTCGAGCTCGCGCTCGACGAGGCCGCCTAGCCATACACGGCGGGGACGGCGGCAACGCCGTCCCCGCCCACCGCTCTCCCCTCGTGCGCTGCCCTCTCGTCGTCTTGCTGAAGGCAGCGCGACGTCGGGGCCGTTGCGTCGGTTCGTCTACTGCTCGAGCCGCAGCATGCTCGCGTCGAGTGTGCTGGACGGCCCATGGCCGACCTTCTCGCGACCGCTGGACATCAATTGCAGGTTCCCTTAAACTCGTCCACCTTGAGGCGACGCTGTCTCATCGATCCCGAAGGGAGCCCTTCATGAGCAGGAGCAAGGTCGGCGTCGTCGTGACAGCCGGTGCAGCGCTTCTCGGCCTCGTCTTCGCATCGGCATCCGCGACGAGCACCTCGCAGGCGGCAGAGATCCACTTCGGCATGGACGCACCGCTGACCGGGCCGACGCAGCTCGTCGGTCAGAGCGACCGGCAGGCCGTCGAAGCCGTGGTCGCGTACTGGAACGCACACGGCGGCATCAGAGGCAGGCGTGTGGTGGTCGACGTGCTCGACAACGCGTCGAATCCGTCGCAGGCGGTCCAGAACGTCCAGAAGTTCATCGGCGATTCGAAGTACGTGGGCATTTTCGGCTCCGGAAACGCTGCCGCGGCAGTGGCGACCGGGGCGATCGCGAGCCAGGCGAAGATTCCGTTCATCGCGCTGTCGCCGCCCACGACGCTCGTCGAGCCGCCGCAGCCGTACGCCTACATCCTCACCGCAACCGCCCGGCTGTACGCGTACAGCGAGGCGGCGTATCTCAAGAGCCTGGGCGTCAAGCGCGTGTGGCTCATGGGCGACAACGGAGGGTACGGACGCGACGGTCCGAGTCAGGTCTCGAAGCTGGCGAAGAAGTACGGGTTCGAGATCGTGGACACGACGATCTTCTCCCCCGCGTCAACGGACTTCTCGGCCGAGCTGACCCGGGTCAAGAACTCCGGCGCCCAGGCGCTGTGGCTCTGGACGGCGACGCCGGCGGCAGCGACGATCGTGAAGCAGTTCAAGCAGCTGCAGTTGCCGCAGCGGCTCGTGCTGACCGGGGCGAACGTCTCGCCGCAGTTCCTCCAGGGCACGTGCGGCGACGTGGACGGCGCCATCGTGAACTCGTTCCTGGCGACCGCTTGGCCGTTCCTCCCGAAGACGAACCCCGTGCGCAAGGAGGCCGCCCTGCTCCGCAGCATCCTCAAGCGGCCGGTCTCCAACTTCGATGGCGATGCAGCGGGCGCTCTCTGGGCGTTCAAGGCGGCCATCGAGAAGGGCGCAGCGACCCGAGCGGGCATCAACAACGCACTCGAGACGAAGGTGCGAGGGCTCGTGACGCCTGCCGGCCGGATCTTCCTCGGCCCAAGGAACCACCAGGGCCTCCAGCTCGACTCGATGTGGGTCGGGACGATCGAGAAGTGCAAGGTCAAGCCGCTCTTCGGCAAGGCGTTTGCGAAGAAGAAGTAGCACCGCGAGCGCCGTGGCCGCCGTGGCCCGGCGGCTACGGCGCTCGTGAGGCCCATCGGGAAGTGACGGGATGACCGGCGCGGTAGGAGTCGAGGAGACGAACGCTCGAAAGGCGCCCGGCGTCTCGTACGCGCTCGCGCGTCTCCATCAGCGGGTGCTTGCGGGCATCAGCGAGCGTGTCGGTCCGCACGGTCTCACGACGCTCCAGTTCACGACCCTCAGCGTCCTCAGCCGGCACGGTGCGCCGCTCTCGACCTCCCAGCTCGCGCGACGCGCGTTCATGACTCCCCAGTCGATGAGCGAGGTCACCCACGCGCTCGAGGGCAAGGGTCTCATCAAGCGGAACCCGGATCCGAACCATCGCAGGACGCTGCCGGCGACGCTCACGGCGAAGGGCCGTCGCGTGCTCGCCGACTGCGAGGAAGTGGTCGCCGCGTTCGAGGACTCGATGCTGGAGGGCTTCTCCGAGGAGGACCGCGTCGCGTTCCTCGGCATGGTGAAAGCCGCGGTCCGCAATCTCGGCGGCGGCTTCCCGAGCGAAGAGACGCCACCCTCCGTTCGAGCCACCTGACTCCATGGCGGCGGCCTCTTCCTCGCTCGCAGCCGAGACGACGACGCTGCCCGCCTGCGAGCTCTCGGGCGTCACGAAAGCGTTCGGCGCTGTCAAGGCGGTCGACGACGTCTCGCTCGACGTCGCCGCGGCCTCGCTGACGTGCCTCATCGGCCCGAACGGCGCGGGAAAGTCGACGCTGCTCGGCTGTATCTCGGGGCTCCACCTCGTCGACAGCGGGGCCGTGCGCATCGAGGGGCAGGACGTCACCCGCTGGCCCCCGCATCGCCGCGCCCGGCACGGGCTGGCGACGGTGTTCCAGACCACCCGCCCGCTCGCCGAGCTCGACGTGCTCGACAACGCCGCGGTCGGGGCGCACGTTCGCTCCCGTACAGGCTTCGTCGAGAGCATGCTCCGGCCGCCCTGGCAGTGGCAGGAGCAGCAGCGGGTGCGCGAGGAGGCTCGCGAGGCGCTCGCGGTCATCGGGTTGGAAGACCGCGCGGCTCACCCTGCCGCCGTGCTCCCACTGGGACAGCTGCGGCTGCTCGCGATCGCCCGGGCGCTCGCACAGCGCCCGTCGGTGTTGCTGCTCGACGAGCCGGCCGCAGGCCTGCGTGCAGGTGAGAAGGCACACCTCGTCGAGGCCCTGAGGACGCTTTCCCGTCGCGGGCTGACGATGGTGCTGGTCGAGCACGACATGCAGTTTGTGGGGGCGCTCGCACAACGCGTCGTCGTGCTGGACCGCGGACGCGTGATCGCCGACGGCACGCCGGCCGAGATCCGCAACGATCCGCAGGTCGTCACGGCGTACCTGGGGTCGACGACGCTGTGAGCGCGCTCGTCGAGGTGGACGACCTCGTCGTCCGCTACGGGCCTGCGGTTGCGGTCGACGGCGTTTCGCTGACCCTCGGAGCGGGCGAACGCGTCGCGCTCATCGGAGCCAACGGCGCGGGCAAGTCGTCGCTCCTGAACGGGGTCTGCGGCGTGGTGCGACCGGCGGGTGGGAAGGTTCGGGTCGCCGGCGACGACGTCACCGGAAAGACGCCGAACCACGTCGTGCGCCGGGGGCTTACCCAGGTGCCGGAGGGCCGCCAGGTGTTCCCCAGCCTGCCGGTCGAGGCGAATCTCCTCCTCGGCGCGTTCGGGCGCTCGTTCCGGACCGAGATCGCGACTTCGACGCTCCGCTACCTTCGCCGCCGCGCGGACGCGCGGGAGCGTCTCGAGCGCGTCTACACCCTCCTCCCCAAGTTGCACGAGCTGCGCGACCGGCCTGCCGGGCGAACCTCGGGCGGCGAGCAGCAGATGGTCGCAATCGGCCGTGCGCTGATGGCCGAGCCGCGAGCGCTCGCGATCGACGAGCTCTCGCTCGGCCTCGCGCCGATGGTCGTCGAGCAGCTCGTCGAGTTTCTGCACCGGCTCAACGACGAGGAGCACGTCGCGATCCTCCTGGTCGAGCAGAACGCGCTGCTCGCCTTCGATCTCTGCGAGCGCGCATACGTTCTCGAGACCGGACGGGTCGTGCTGCAGGGCAATAGCGCGGAGATCCGCGACCGGCCGGAGGTGCACAGCGCGTACCTCGGAGACGGCCCCGGATGACCGAGTTTCTCCAGCTCGTCGTCGTCGGGCTCTCGACGGGCTCCGCGTTCGCGCTCGTCGGGATGAGCCTCGTGCTCGTCTATCGAACGACGGGCGTCGTGAACTTCGCGCAGGGCGTCTTCGTGGTGATCGGCGGGCTCTTCACGTTCCAGCTCTCCGACGACATGCCGCTCGCAGTCGCGTCCCTCGTGTCCGTCCTGCTGGCAGCATTCCTCTCGTCGGTCGTCGCCCTGGTCGCCGTCGGCTTTCGCGACCGGACGACGAGCCTTGCGAGCACGATCATCACCCTCGGCGTCGCCTTTCTGGCACAGGCGCTACTGCTGCTCGAATTCGGTGACATCCCGCGCAGCTATCCGGGCATCTCCGATCGCGCGTGGGACATCGGAGGCGTCCTCGTCCAGCCGCAATACGTGCTCATCGCAGGCGTCGCGATCCTGTGCGCCGTCGCGCTGACCCTCTTCCTCCGTCGGACGATCGTCGGGCAGGCGCTCGTCGCGTGCTCCGACTCGCGTCGCGCAGCGGAGCTCGTCGGGCTCAACATCCGCTCGCTGGCAATCGTCGCGTTCGCCGGTGCAGGCGCTCTGTCCGCGCTCGGCGGCGCGCTGCTCGCCCCAAGCAATCCGATGACGTACAGCTCCGACGTCGCGATCACCGTCAACGGCTTCGCGGCGGCCGTGTTCGGCGGCCTCGGCTCGATCCGCCTCGCGTTGCTGGGTGGCTACGCGCTCGGGATTCTCGAGCAGCTCGTGGTCGGCTACGTCGACCCGCAGTACAGCCTGATCATCGCCCTGATCGTCATGCTCGTGCTGATCGGGTGGCGCTCGCGGGCCGAGATCGCGAGCGCGTCGCACGAAGCGCACGCTGCGATCCGCCGCGCCCGTGTGCCGTGGCCGGCGCCGATCCGGATCGGCCTGATCGTCGCCGGCGCCGTCTTCGCCTGCTGGCTTCCCTACCAGCTGTCGACGTTCGACGTGGCGCTGTACGACCGGATGGGCCTGTACGCGCTCGTGACGATCGGCCTCACGCTCCTCATGGGGTACGCCGGTCAGATCTCACTCGGGCAAGGAGCTTTCTTTCTCATCGGCGCCTACACGTCGGCGATCCTCACCGTGGGCATCGACCCGGACACGCGGCTCGTCGACCCCGCTGCCGGGATCTCTCCCGTGCTCGCGGTGCTCGCCGCGCCGGTCGTGGCAGCAGTTGTGGCGGCCGTGATCGGCGTGCCCCTCCTCCGCCTCCACGGCCACTACCTCGCATTCGCGACGCTTGCGCTCCACCTCATCGCGTTCTCGGTTCTCTCGGCCTGGGACCGCTTCACGGGCGGCCAGTACGGGATCTCCGTCACGAAGCCGCTCACCGTGTTCGGTCACGACCTCCGCGGTCCGCTGCACGCAGCCGTCGTCTGGGGGGTGGTCGCGGTCGCACTGCTCCTCGCGACCAACCTCGTTCACTCGCGGGTCGGACGCGCCTTGCAAGCGATCGCCACCGACGAGGCGTCGGCTGCCGCTTCCGGTATCCCGGTCGCGAGCTACAAGCTTCGACTGTTCATCGTCGCGGCGGCTCTGGCCGGGCTGGGAGGAGGCATGTTCACCTTCTCGTTCCTCATCGTCTCGCCCGATGCGTTCCCCATCGTGCTCAGCATCGAGTTCGTCGTCATGGTCGCCGTTGGCGGACTCGGCAACATGTACGGCGCCGTCGCTGGGGCGGTGGCCATTCTCTACCTCGAGCAGAAGCTCCGAGACCTGGGGACGAAACCCGACCTGTTTGGCTGGGACCTGCCCGACGCGGCTCCCACGGTGTTCTCGTTCGGTGTCTTCGGGCTGATCCTGATCGCGATCATGCTGTTCTTCCCGGGCGGTCTGCTTCCCGCTCTCGGCGACGCGACCGCCGGCGTCTGGGCGAGGATCCGAAGCGCCCGGCGCCCCGTCACGACGTCGTAACGAGCGGAAGCAGTGCTCCTCTGACTCACGGTCATTCCACACACTTCCAAGCGGACCGCGACGTCTTGGATCTGGGCGTGATCGACCGGACAGCCCCCTCATGGGCAACCCGCGTGCTCGCGAATCAGGAGACGACGCCGGGCGCTCGCGACGCCTTGGAAGGTCTCGATCCGGCCGCTTGAGGTAAAGAGCAGCCGATGGCCAGGCAGACCGACCATGCGGTGGTGATCGCCGGAGGCGGCCCGACCGGGATGATGTTGGCGGGCGAGCTGACCCTGGCGGAAGTCGACGTGGTCGTCGTGGAGCGGCGTCCCGGCCTCGAGCTTGTCGGCTCGCGCTCCCGCGGCCTGCACGCACGCACGATCGAAGTGCTCGACCAGCGCGGCATCGCCGACCGGTTCCTCGAGGCCGGGCAGGCGATGCAGGTCCAGAGCTTCGCCGGAGTCTCCCTCGACATCAGCGACTTTCCCACTCGCCACAACTACGGTCTCGCGCTCGCGCAGACGGAGTTCGAGCGCATCCTCGCCGGCTGGATCGAGGAGCTCGGCGTGCCGATCCTTCGCGAACGTGACGTGACGGGCGTCGAGCAGGACGGTGCGGGTGTCGACGTTCGGCTGTCCGACGGTCGGTCGCTGAGAACGAGATACCTCGTCGGGTGCGACGGCGGCCGCAGCCTCGTGCGCAAGGCGGCCGGCATCGAGTTTCCCGGCTGGGATGCGTCGGTCAGCTCCCTGATCGCCGAGGTCGAGATCCGCGAGGAGCCCACGTGGGGCATCCACCACGACGAGAACGGGACGCAGGCGATCGGGAAGCTGGACGACGGAGCACGTGCAGGCATCGTGGTGACCGAGCGGTATGCGGGCCAGGCGAGCGAGCCGACCCTGCAGGAGCTCAAGCGGGTGCTCGTCGCCGTCTTTGGCACCGACTACGGGGCGCACGACCCGACCTGGATCTCGCGCTTCACGGACACGACCCGGCAGGCGGCGACCTACAGGCAGGGACGTGTCCTGCTCGCGGGCGACGCCGCGCACGTGCACTACCCGGTGGGCGGTCAGGGCCTCAACCTCGGCGTGCAGGACGCGGTCAACCTCGGTTGGAAGCTGGCCCAGGTGGTCGAGGAAACCTCGCCCGAGAGCCTCCTGGACACCTACCACGCCGAGCGGCACCCGGTCGCCGCCCGCGCCCTTCAGCACACGATGGCGGCGACCGCGCTCGCCCGCTCCGATGCGCGAATCGACGCCGTGCGCGGCATCCTCGCCGAGCTGTTGATCCTGGACGAGCCGCGCAAGCGGCTCGCCGGCGCGATCTCCGGCCTCGACATCCACTACGACCTCGGTCCGGGCCACCCGCTTCTCGGCCGCCGCATGCCGGACCTCGACCTGGTCACGGCCGCCGGCCCGCTGCGGCTGTACACCCTTCTGCACGCCGCCCGGCCGGTGCTCCTCGGCTTTGGCCGGCCGGGCGGGATCGACATCCCGCCCGGCGCAGCCCGGGTGCAGCTGGTCGAGGCCGAGCCCGTCGGCGCATGGGAGCTGCCGGTCGTCGGCGCGGTCCCCGCCCCCACCGCCGTGCTCGTTCGGCCCGACGGACACGTCGCCTGGGTTGGGGACCGCACACGGGCGGGTCTGCGCGAGGCACTTGCCTCCTGGCTCGGCGACGCGACATAGACGAGCGAGCCTGCCGCATTCCGTCAACCCATTCAGCCGCTGCTGCCCGGTGCCAGGGAGATCGTCCCCTCGAAGGTGCCGACGGTCACTCCGCCCACGCCGGTGGCGGCGTCGGCGAGGCGCTCGACGGTGAACGTCCCCTCTGCGCCGGCGAATCGGCCAGTGGAACGGTTGGGGTCGATGATGGCGTGTTCCGTGATCAACACGCTGCCGGGTGCGACGAGCGCCGAGAGCCCGGTGTGGTCGGCCACGAGCTTGTCACCATTCGCAGCAGTAAAGGTATGCGTCCCGACTCCGGTCACCGGCCGCGACCCGAAGTCCACCGTGGCCTCGATGACCAGCTCGAACTGTCCGAGTTGGGTCGCCTGTCCACCGGCTTCGAACCGGTCGAACACGACTGGCGGCGTGAGGGGTGTCCTGCTGACGTGGCGGCCCTCCAGCGTGCCCTTGAAGGGGAGCAGACCCGCCACCGCCGCTTGTCCCACCGCGTTCGGGGTACCGGCCGCAGCGTGCACGGCGAGGCCGCTCGCCAGTGCGACGAGTGTCGTGAGCACGAGCGGGAGCCTGAGCGCGTTCTTCATGTCTTCCTCCTTGTGCATACGGGCTCGAGCCGTGCGGCTCGACGTAGGAAGACGTTGCGTTACGCGCGTTGCAAACCCGTTACATCGCGCGCGGGTTACCCATCGCTTCAGTCGCCGCGTCGTCGAGGCTGAGGCCGCGGCCGGCCTCGAGCGCGGCTTCCACCTGCTCCACGGGCAAGGCCCGGTGGATCGCCGCCAGCGCCGCCTCGCGCGCAGCTGCCTCCGCAGGCTGCACGATGCCCCCACCCGCGCGCCGGAGTGACTCGGCCGCTCCGACCAGGCGGGCGGCGCGAACGAGATCGCCGACCTCGGCGGCCAGGAGAGCGAGCCCTTCGCAGCACCAGGCGGCAGTCTCCGGGAAGCCAAGGGCCTGGGCATGGTCCAGCGCCTCGATGAGGTGCTCCCGGGCCTCGTCGAGCCTGCGCTCATGCGCGGCGGCGATGCCAAGGCGTGCCAGGACGATCGCGATGACTTCCTCGTCGCCTGCGGTTCGGGCGAGGCCGAGCGCGCGGCAGCCGATTTCACGGACGTCCGCGTACCGTCCGGCGTGGAGACAGCCCTCGGCGAGAGTGAAGAGCGCGAGAGCTTCGAGCCGCACATTTCCCGCGGCGCGTGCGACGGCCACTGACTCGTCACAGTGGCTGCGGGCGCGCTCGAAGTCGCCGGCACGCGCCGCGAGCGTCGTGAGAACGTTGAGCGACACCGCGAGCGCAAACGGCGGCCCGACCGCACGGCCGAGCGCGACGCCTTCGTGGGCGAGCGGCTCTGCGCGCGTGAACTCACCGAGGAGCCGGGCGAGCAGCGCCGCGCCACCGAGCGCGATCGCGCGAGGCGGTGACGGCGCGCTCGTCGGGAGCGCCAGCGCCTGCTCGAGCCATTCGAGGCCCTGACGGCGATAGCCTCGGATGAGCCAGTACTGCCGAAGGGCGACCGCCAACGACACCGCCAGGTCGCTGCGGGCTGCAAGCGTCCACCGCATCGCCGCGTGCAGGTTGTCGCGCTCCCGGTCGAGGATCTCCAGCGCCTCGAGCTTGCTCACGGGGTCGTCGGTTCGTGCGTGCTCCGCGACCTCGAGGAAGTGCTCGGCGTGTGAACGGTGGAGCTCGTCACGCCGGCTCGGCGAGGCGAGCCGTTCCGCCGCGTACTCGCGGATCGTCTCGAGAAGCCGGTATCGCGTTCCGCCGTTACGCATCCCCGCGACGACGAGCGACGATTCGACGAGCCTGCTGACGAGCTCCTCGGCCTGCTCGAGGTCGCCGCCGGCGCAGACCGCGGCGACCGAGTCGAGCGTGAATCCCCCCGCAAAGACGGAGAGATCGGCCAGCAGCTCACGCTCGTCCGCCTCGAGCAGCTCGTAGCTCCAGTCGATCGTCGCCCGCAGCGTCTGGTGGCGTGGCGCCGCCAGCGGGCGCCACGAGCGGAGGAAACGGAAGCGGTCGTCGAGACGGCCGGCGATGTCATCGACGGAGAGCGCCTTTGCCCGCGCGGCCGCCAGCTCGATCGCGAGTGGCAGGCCGTCGAGCTCACGGCAGATCCGTGCCACGGTCGTCATGTCGGTTGCGGTCGCAGCGAGATCGCGCCGAAGGGCGCGCCCGCGCTCGAGAAAGAGGCGCACCGAAGCGAATCGGGCGACCTCGTCGGCGGGAAGATCGTCGGTCGGCGTCGGCAGTGGATCGACCCCATAATCGACCTCGCCAGACGCGCCGAGCGGGATCCGGCTCGTTGCCAGGACACGAACGGATGGGGAGGCGCGGAGCACTTCGTGGACGAGCTCGCCACACGCGCTCGCAAGGTGCTCGCAGTTGTCGAGCAGGATCAACAGCTCTTCGTTTCGGAGGTACTCGACGAGACCGTCGAGAGGGGAAACGTCCGGTCGTTCGCGGACGCCGAGCACACCTGCGACGGCGACCGGTGTCGTGTCTGGGTCTGTGTGCGCTGTCAGTTCGACGAGCCAGACGCCGCCAGTCCACGCGCCGATCTGACGGGTGGCCGCTTCGAGAGCGAGGCGGGTCTTGCCGGCGCCACCGACCCCGGTCAGCGTGACGAGACGGTGACCGCGGAGGAGCTCGGCAATGTCGTCGAGCTCGCGCTCGCGGCCGACAAAGCTCGTCAGGGGCGCTGGAAGATTGTGGCGCTCCACGGCCGGAGACGCGGGAGTGAGCTCCTGGCGGAGGACGGCGCGCTCCAGCGCTCGCAGCTCCTCGCTCGGGTCGAGACCGAAGCCCTCGGAGAGGAGTGTGCGTGCGCGGTTGTACGCCGCGAGCGCCTCGGCCTGGCGCTCCGAGTGGTAGAGGGCGAGCACGAGCTGGCGCCACAGGCGCTCGCGAAGCGGCTCCTCGGCGACGAGGCGCTCCAGCTCGGCGACGAGCGAAGCGTGACGGCCGAGCGACAGCTCCGCATCGATTCGCTCCTCGAGGGCGACGAGGCGAAGCTCGTCCAGCCGGCGAGCCTCGTCCGCGACGATGCCACCATCGCGAACGTCCGAGAACGCCGGGCCCTGCCACAGCGCGAGTGCAGCTCCAAGTCGATCCGCCGCAAGCCCGGCAGCGCCGCGCGCGAGTGCATCGCGTCCTTCGCGGTAGAGCCGCTCGAACCGCCGCGCGTCGACCAGCTCATCCTCGATATCGAGCACGTAGCCGGGAGGCCGCGCGAAAAGCGCGTTCTCACCGAGCGCGGAGCGCAGCCGAGAGACGTAGACGCGGAGCGTGCCTTCCGCGCCCTGCGGCGGCTTGTCCTGCCAGAGCTCGTCGATCAGCCTGTCGCTCGAGATCGCCCGCCCTGGCTCGAGGAGGAGTAGGGCGAGGAGCCATCGTTGCCGCCGGCCACCCAGCCGGAGCGGCTGTCCGCTGCGCACGGCCTCGACCGGCCCAAGCACCCGGAATTCGCTGGCGGTGCCGGTCGAAGTCGCCACGCTGCCCATCCTCGGCCGCAGGCAGCGTGCGCGCAATACATCGGTCGCCCCGGGGCGAAGCTCAGGCGCTTGGTCGAGAGGTTCGCGTGACGAACGTCATCTGCCGGCGCGCAGTGGCGCGGCGGGGAGCTGCACCGTGACGCGGAGACCGCCTGCGGCCCGGGGCGCGAGGGCGAGGGTTCCGTCGTGTGCCTGGGTGATGCTCTTGACGATCGCCAGGCCGAGGCCGACACCCGCGTGGTCGGCGCGTATGCGCTCGGTGCCGCGAAGAAACGGCTCGGCCAGCGTGGCAACCGACTGCGGGCTGAGCTTCTCGCCGGTGTTCTCGACGGTGAGCACCGCAGTCTTGGGCTGAACGCTGGTCGTGACCCACACGGTGCCCTGCTCGGGCAGGTTGTGGACGATCGCGTTGTGCACGAGGTTCGTGCTCAGCTGCAGAAGGAGCGCGTGCGAGCCGATTGCGGGGGTGGGGTCGCCGAGGGTCTCGATGGTGTGACCGCGTCGTTCCGCCAGAGGGAGGAGCGTCTCGGCGGCTTCCTCCGCGACGAGGGACAGGTCGACGTGCTCTCGTGGGAAGGAGCGCTGGTCGGCGCGGCTGAGCAGGAGAAGTGCCTGGGTGAGGTCGATCGCTCGTGCGTTGACGGCGTAGAGCCGGTCGACGAGCTCGGCGGTGTCGCCGTTGGGATCGTTCAGGGCCACCTCGAGAAGCGTCTGCGTGATCGCCAGCGGGGTGCGCAGCTCGTGGGAGGCGTTGGCCGCGAATCGCTGCTGTTCGGCGACGTGCGCCTCGAGCCGCGCGAGCATGGCATCGAAGCTGTCGGCGAGCTCACGGAACTCGTCCTGGCGGCCTTCCAGCCCGATCCGATAGGAGAGCGATCCGCTCGCGGCGATGCGTGTGGCGTCCGTGATGCGAGTCAAGGGGGCGAGCATGCGGCCGGCGAGGAGCCACCCTCCCACCAGACCGAACACCAGCAGGAACGCCAGCACGATGGCAGCCGTCGGAGCGAACGCGCGCCACAGGGCGCCGTGGCTTTCCACCATGAAGATCACACCAGGGTGGACACCGCGTGAAAGGGAGAAGTACCCGACCACGAGCAGCACGGCACCTATGAACAAGAGGAAGCCGACGTAGCTGAGGGTGAGCTTGAGGCGAGCGCTCAACCCGGGTGCTCTAGCCACGGCCCACTCCCCCACGCCCGGTCTCCGGTTGCGTGTCGATGCGGTATCCGACGCCGGCCACGGTGCCGATGAGCCAGGGCTCGCCGAGCCGTTTGCGCAGTCCCGAGACGGTGATGCGCACCGCGTTGGTGAACGGGTCTGCGTTCTCGTCCCACGCGCGCGCCAGCAGCTCCTCGGCGCTGACGACGCCTCCGTCGGCGGCGACAAGGACTTCGAGCACCGCGAACTGCTTCCGGGTCAGCGCGACGTAACGGCCGTCGCGGTAGACCTCCCGGCGGAACGGATCCAGCCGCAGGCCGGCGATCTCCCGCACGGGCGGCCTCGAGTGGGCGCGCCTCCGGTCGAGCGCCCTGAGCCGGAGCACGAGCTCCCGAAGCTCGAACGGCTTCGTCAGATAGTCGTCGGCCCCGAGCTCGAAGCCGGTCGCCTTGTCGTCGAGACGGTCGGCAGCGGTCAGCATCAGGATGGGCGTGCCGCTTCCGGACGCGACGATGCGCTCGGCGATCTCGTCGCCGGTAGGCCCGGGGATGTCGCGGTCGAGGACGGCGATGTCGTAGGCGTTGAGGCCGAGCAGCTCCAGAGCGCTGTCGCCGTCACCTGCGATGTCCGCCGCGATCGCCTCCAGGCGCAGGCCATCGCGAATCGCGCCGGCCATCAGGGGCTCGTCCTCGACGATCAGCACGCGCATGCCCCGATGCTAGAGCCGGCGTGTGTCGCCGACGTATCGAAAACCGGATACGTGCCGGCAACACCACGCTTTCTTCAATGGGGCCATGGCCTCCCGGCGAGGAGCACGAACGACGGCCCGTCGGGCTCGAACTCGCAGGATCCGTGCAGCGTGCCTGCTGGGTGTCATCGCGGTGATCGCCGCGACCGTGGGTTGGCAGTTGCCATCCTCGTCCTCGACGGCCGCACCACCTAACCAGGTCCTTCCCAAAGAGCCGCCTCGCCCACCTTCCGACGCTCGCCGTGACCGCCGTGGTGCGCTCGGCGAGGCAGGCGGCGCCGTCCCCAAGGGCACCACGGTCTTCGACGCGCATGTCCCGGGTGTCGCCAACCTCAATCCAGCTCTCCTCGAGGCCCTGCGCTGGGCTGCGGCCGATGCGGCGGCCGCGGGCGTCGAGCTGGTGGTCGACAGCGGCTGGCGTTCCCCGGCGTACCAGGAACGACTACTCCACGAGGCGGTCTGGAAGTACGGCTCGGAGGAGGAAGCCGCCCGCTGGGTGGCGACCCCCACCACGTCTGCTCACGTGTCGGGGGACGCCGTCGACATCGGGCCTTCCCATGCCGCAGCGTGGCTTTCCGACCACGGCGCCGCGTACGGGCTGTGTCAGATCTACGCCAACGAGCCCTGGCACTACGAGCTGCGCCCCGAAGCCGTCGATCGCGGTTGCCCCGCGATGTACGCCGATGCCGCGCACGATCCGAGGATGCAGCCGCTTGGCTGATCGTAGGCCGAAGCCGCCCGGCCGGGCCGGATCGCCAATGCCCCGATCACCGCCATGGGCACCGCGTCGGTCGTGGCAGCGATCATTCGTTCAGATTGGTTTGCTCGCCGTGATACACCGCCCTTCCTGGTCACGATGACGGCCGACTTCTTCTCCGACCCGGCGGCGGTGGCGTCGTACGCCGAGCGGGCTAGCCGGTCGGTCCCGGGCCTCGACGTCCTGCACGGCATCGTCGAGCAGATCCTGGCGGAGTCGGTGCCGGACGACGGCCGCGTGCTCGTGGTCGGCGCGGGTGGCGGCCTCGAGCTCACCCATCTCGCCGAGCGGCATGACGGGTGGACGTTCGACGGTGTCGACCCGTCCGCCCCGATGCTCGACCTCGCCAGAGAGAGGATGGGGCCGCTGGCCTCCCGCGCCGTCCTGCACGAGGGATACGTGACCGACGCGCCCGAAGGCCCGTTTGACGCCGGGACGTGCCTGCTCACGCTGCACTTCCTGCCCCGCGAGGAGCGACTGCGGACGCTCCGCGAGATCCGCCGCCGCCTCCGGCCGGGCGCCCCGCTCGTCACGTTCCACCACAGCGTCCCCGCAGGCGACGCGCGGGCAGCCTGGCTCGAGCGCTACGCACGCTTTGCCGCCGGCCCCGACGCAGACCCGAGGCAGGTCGCCGCGAGCGCCGCGGCACTCGCCACGCAGCTGCCGATTCTCGGGCCGGACGAGGACGAGGCACTCCTGCGCGAGGCGGGCTTCCGGGACGTCGGCACGTACTACGGCGCGCTCACCCTCCGCGGCTGGCTCGCGTATGCGTAGGTCTTGACACGTGACCATTTGGTCACGTAATATGAGTGCATGACCGACGACGACCGCGTCTTCAAGGCGCTCGCGGACCCGACGCGGCGTTTCCTGCTCGACCGGCTCTTCGCGCGTGAC
>DASTKF010000076.1:0-3567 GCA_035716065.1 Gaiella sp. | reverse complement strand
GGGTCGGTCGGTTGGAGGTCGCCGCTACCACCCCAGCAGAATACGCCGCGGGGCGGCTGACTCATCCTGTCGGCTTGGCCAGCTTCGCCTGTCGTCTTGGCCAGACTCTCCGGGCGAGATCCCCCATCCAGAGGGCCACGGCGCCGGCCCCGAACGCCACGACCCACGCGCGACCGCCCGAGAATGCCGCCCAGACCGCAACCAGCGCGAGCGACAGCGAGATCACCCCGAAGAGCCCCGCGAGCGCGTACCGCTGCATTAGTGACACAGTGTCACATGCGGGGTAGGGCTACACTCCCCACGCAGCCCAGGGGCGTGGCGCAATTGGTAGCGCACCGGTCTCCAAAACCGGGGGTTGCAGGTTCGAGTCCTGTCGCCCCTGTTGCGCCGCCCGCCTTGCTCGGCGTTTGCCGGTGTCCCGACTCACACGCCGGCGAGGCGTACCGCGATCCACGCGACCGCCCACCACCAGGTGAGGCAGCCGGCGACGCACCAGCCCCACATGGCTAAGCGACGGTCATTTCGTGCAACTCGCCCGAACCGGCGACGCCACCTGCACCACGATCCTGGTTCGCCATCTCACCCGGCTTCCATGCCGACGACCCCGGGACGCTCGCCTTCGGCATCAGCGGTCGCCCGCCGCTGAACATCCAGGTGGACGACGGTTTCCACGCCTGGATCCGATGGAATACTCAGGGGTCATGACGGGGATCCTGATCCTGTCCGCGGTGCTCGCGCTCGGGGGCGTCGTCGTGTGGATCGCGCTCCTCCTGTGGGCCGCTCGGGAGGACGGGCGCGATCAGGAGCGCCGCGACGAGCTTCGCGGTCCGTGAGCGAGCAGCGCCAGACCCTCGTTCGGATAGCCCTTCCCACGTGACGACGACCCGAGTCCGGCCGATGCCGGAGTCACGATGTTTCGTGGACACAGGAGGGTCGTTTGATCTTCCCCCGAAATGGGGTATCGAACAGTGCAGACCGAGCCGAAGGAGAACGTATGCGAACGCTCCTTTCACGGTATCTCGACCGTACGCTCCCCGATGTGCGCCCGGACGAGATGTTCTTCATGGCCGGCCCCATCCGCGCGCCGAAGCCGCTTGCGACCACCCCCGAGGTGCGAGTGAAGCGGTCCCACCGGCGCGTCGTGCTGTCACGGCACGGGCACCCGTCCATCTGACATAGGCTCGGCGCCTTTATCGACGCGCTTGGAAGCACGTCCTTCTGTCGCTGCGCCTTTCAGGCGTTCGCGGCGCCCACCGGCGCGGGGAGCAGCGCGAGCGCGGCGGCTTCGATCTCGTCCTCGGAGAGGAGCACGAGCCGTGCGGCGTCGCCGAGCGGGACGAACGAATCCTTGCTCGCCACGCGCGCGAGACGGCCGGCGTAGCCGCCGTCGAGTAGCTCGGCGACGATTCCCTCCCCCACGCCGCCCGTCCGTCGCGTCTCGTCGACGACGAGCGTGCGTCCGGTGGCGGAGGCTTCCCGGAGCACCTCCTCCAACGGCAGCGGCGCCAGCCAGCGCAGGTCGACCACCGTGACGCCGATCCCGCGCTCCCGCAGCCGCCGCGCGACGCGCAGCGAGAGGTACAACCCGTTCGCCCACGTGACGATCGTGAGATCCTCCCCGCCGCGGTGCGTGTACGCGGCGCCGACGGGCACGTGCCCGGCGTCGGCCGCACCGAGCCACAGCTCGTCGCCCTCCTCGTGGAGATCGCGGGTGTGGTACAGCGCGATCGGCTCGAGGAAGACGCAGACGCTGCCGTCTGTCCTCGCCGCGGCAACGCACGTGCGGAGCATCGCCGCCGCGTCCACCGGCCGGGCGGGCGAGGCGACTACGAGTCCCGGAATGTCCCGAAGGACCCCGACCCCGTTGTCGTTGTGGAAGTGGCCGCCGAACCCCTTCTGGTAGCCGTAGCCCTGGATCCGCACGACCATCCCGTTCCGGTACGCGCCCTGCGAGAAGAACTGGAGCGTCGCCGCCTCGCCGCGCAGCTGGTCCTCGGCGTTGTGGAGGTACGCGAGGTACTGAATCTCGGGGATCGGGACGAAGCCCGAGATCGACGTGCCGAGTGCGAGCCCGAGAATCGTGGTCTCGTCGAGCAGCGTGTCGAACACGCGCGAGGGGCCGAAGCGCGCCTGGAGGCCGCGCGTGACGCCGTAGACGCCGCCCTTGCGTCCGACGTCCTCTCCGAACACGAGCGTCTCGGGGTGATCCTCGAGGACGCCGGCGAGCCCGGCGGCGATCGCCTGCGCGAGCGTCAGCCGCTCGTCGGCATCGCTCCCGACGGTGCCGCTCGCAAGGTCCGCCACGGCAGAGGGGTCGCGCGGCGCGAGGGGCAGCATCACCTCCTCGGCCGTCTCCATCTGCCTGCGCGTGGTCGCCTCGAGCGCCCGCTCGCGGATCCGGTCCCGAGCGGCGAGGTACTCGTCGGCCAGCTCGTCCCCGCTCACAGCGGCGGACGAGACGAGCCACCGGCCCGTCGCGAGCAGTGGGTCATGCGCGAAGTCGGCCCGGATGTCAGGCCCTGACCGGTACGCGGTCTCGAGATCCGCGCCGGCGTGGCTCAGGAAGCGGACGGTTCGCAGATGGAGCACCGCAGGGTGACGGTTCGCCCGGACCCAGCCGGCGAGCTCCTTCGCCGTGGCCAGCACTGCGGCGGGATCGTCGCCGTCCGCGCGCTCGACGGCCAGCTCGGGCCGACCATGCAACGCCTGCTCGACCCAGCCCTCCGGCGTCGGCACGCTGATCCCGTATCCGTTGTCCTCGCAGACGAAGAGCAGTGGCAGCCGCTCTCCGCGGTAGGCGAAGTGCGCCGCCGCGTTGAGCGCCGACTGCGCCGTCGCGTGGTTCAGCGACGCGTCACCGAACGAGCAGACGACGATCGCGTCGCGTGCCCAGGTGGACTCGACGCCGAGCACCTTCGCGCGCTCGATCGCGAACGCGATGCCGACTGCGCGCGGCAAATGCGACGCGATGGTCGACGTCTGCGGGATGACGGCGAGGTCGTGATGCCCGAACACCTTGTGGCGACCGCCGGCCATGGGCTCCTCGACGGCAGCCGCCATGCCCAGCAGCACGTCCCACGCCCCGTCGCGCTCGGCCTGGCCGGCACGCGCGAGGTAGAAGGCACCGGAGCGGTAGTGGAGCAGCGCGGGGTCGGTGGGCCTGAGGGCGAGCGCGACGAGCGCGTTCGACTCGTGCCCCGCGGAGCCGATCGTGTAGAAGCCGAGCTTCTGCGCCTGCAACCAGCGCGCTGCATGGTCGATCGCGCGACTCTCGATCTGGGCACGCCACGCGTGGGTCGCCTCGGCGGGGATCTCGGCGGCTCGCTCGGAGGGCGTGAGGGCGCGCAGCTCGTCGACCAGATGCTGCTCGAGGAGATCCAGCTCGGCGCTCATGACCCTCGGACGGTATCGCCCGTTCGGGCGCACGAACCACCAATGGGGGGATGCGGCGCGAGGTGCACGTGGTCGATCCTGACGTCAGACCGGTCGGATACGGGTCGTCGCGCGGGCCGCAGCGCCGGCGGCCCGACCGGTCACTTGTGCGAGGGACGTGGTCACCAGGCCACG
>DASTKF010000075.1:0-4250 GCA_035716065.1 Gaiella sp. | reverse complement strand
TCGTCACGCGGCGGCGTCCTCGCCCAGGATCGCGTGGAGCTCGTGCTCGAAGCCGCCCGTCTCGATCGAGCAGTGCATGCCGCATTCCTTGGGCGCGTCGGTCTCCCACCACCAGCGTCCGGCGCGCGTGGGCTCGTCCGGTCCGATCGCGCGCGTGCACGGCGCGCAACCGATGGAGGTGAAGCCGCGCTCGTACAGCCCATGCGTCGGGACATCGTTCCCGCGGAGGTACTCCCAGACCTCGTCGTGCGTCCACTCGGCGAGCGGGTTGAGCTTCACGATCGCGTCGTGGTCGTGGTCGATCTCGACCTTGCGGATGTCCGTGCGCGAGGCCCACTGGTCACGGCGCAGGCCTGTGACCCAGCAGTCGAGCCCCTCGAGCGCCCGGTTCAGCGGCTGCACCTTGCGGACGTTGCAGCAGAGAAGCCGCTGCTCCACCGAGCGGAGGAACAGGTTCGGCCCGTGGCGGTCGACCAGGCGCTGCACCTGGCCACCGTCGGGCGACAACAGCTCGAGCCGCAGCCCGGGGTATCGCTCGCGCAGGTCCTCGATCAGGTCGTGCGTCTCCTGCGGCAGCCGGCCGGTGTCGATCGAGAAGACCCGCACCTCCGGGTCGATGCGGTACGCCATGTCGATCAGCGCAACGTCGCCGTCCTGGAAGGCGGTCGAGAGCGCGAGCCGCTCGCCGAACCGCCCGATCGCCCACTCGAGCACGTCCCACGGCTCGAGACCCTCGAACTCGACCGACAGCTCCCCCGCCTCGAGGTCGTCCATCAGCTCGACGCTCGTCACGCTGCCGCCTCCTCTCTCCGGCTGCGTGCCGGCTCGCGCCCGGCCAGCACGCCGAGCTCGTCGTCCGTCGTCCTGTCGAGAAACGCCCGCAGGCTCTCGCCGTCCGCCCGCCGTTCGAGCCAGCCGCCGATGAGACCGTGCACGAGCTCGTCGAGCTCCTGCGTCGGCACCCGCCGGAACACCGGGCGCGCGATCGCCGCGCTGGGCCCGAGCGCGCCGCGGAGATAGACGTCGAAGGCCTGGCCGCGCCGCCCGTCCTCGTCGCGCGCGGTCGTGCCCTGGAAGCCGATGTCCGCGACCCAGTGCTGCGCGCACGCGTGGGGACATCCGTCGAGGTGCAGCCGCAGCTGCGAGACGTCCTCGCCGAACCGGTCTTCGAGCCCTCCGATCAGCGCATCGAGCCGCGTCTTGGTCTCGGTCACCGAGTAGTTGCAGTGGGGCTCGCCGGTGCAGGCGATCCCGTTCCCGCGGAGACCGCCGTCGTCGAGCGACAGCTCCAGCTCCGCGAGCGCCGCCACGACCGCGTCGACGTCGGCGGCGGGGATGTTGGCGAGCAGGAGGTTCTGCTGCCGCGTGATCCGCGCCTCCGCGCCGAGCGGTTCCAGCACGTCGGCGAGCGCGACGAGGCGCGAGCCGCCGAGCAGCCCGAGGTGGACCGGCACGCCGATGCTCGCCCGACCGTCGGGTTGGGTGCGGATGCCGAGGTGAGCGTCCGGCTCTGTATCGATCGGGGGGAGCTCGAACGAGGGCAGCGCGTACCCGAGCCGCCGCTCGACCTCCTCGCGCACCCCCTCGGGGCCGAGCGCATCGACCATGAACTTCATCCGGGACTTGACGCGAGAGACGCGCCAGCGGAGGTCGTCGCGCCAGGTGTCGAGGATCGCGCGGAGCACCGCGATCGCCTCGTCCTGGCGGACGAACACGCCGAGGTCCCGCGCGATCCGCGGGACGGACGACAGGCCGCCGCCGACGAGCACCGAGAAGCCCGGCTCGCCGTCGCGAAGCACCCCCACGAGCGAGATGCAGTTGATCTCCGGCGCATTGCAGCGCGAGGCGCAGGCCGAGATCGAGATCTTGTGCTTGCGCGGGAGGTCGACGTAGTCGGGGTTCCCCGTGAAGAACCGGTGCGCCTCCTCGAGCACGGGCGTCACGTCGAAGAGCTCGTTTCCGGCGATCCCGGCGGCTGGGCAGCCGGTGATCGCCCGCACCGTGTCGCCGCAGCCGCCGAGGCTCGTCAGCGCCGCTGCGTGGAGCTCCTCGAACACCTGCGGGAGCGTGTCGAGGCGGAGGTAGTGGAGCTGCACGTTCTGGCGGGTCGTCAGCTCCGCCTCGCCCTTGCCGTGCTCGAGCGCGAGGCGGCCGATCGCGCGGAGCTGCGGCGTGGTCAGCCGCCCCGCCGCGAGCTTGACGCGCAGCATGAAGGTGCCGACCTTGGGCTTGTCGTGGTAGAGGCCCCACCACTTGAGGCGGACGACGTCCTCCTCGGCGACGTCGGCGTAGCCTGCGGCGATCAGCGCCGGGAGCTCGTCGAGCATGCCGAGCGGCCCCTTCTCGCGCTTCAGCCGCTCGACCGGATTCCGCTTGAGCACGAGCTCGAGCGACGGTGCCTCGGCGGCCGGCGTAGGGGTCAACACTTCAAAATCTATAGCAACGTTACTTCACTTGCGCAAGCGTCGACCTCGCGGCGGCGCCGCACGAGGCGAGCAGCGGGGCCGATGCGGGCTACTCGACGGGTACGGCGCGCTGCGCGACGAGGGCGCGGGCGCACCGGAGGGCTCCGGTGGGGCGAGCGGTCCGGAAGAGGAGCATCATCGCGACGACGCCGACCGTGACGTTGACGGCAGTGACGCCGACCTGGAGCCCGAGCGAGAACGAGACAGCCGCCGCCGTCGAGACCGCGCCCTGCAGGGCGAACGTGGCCAGGACCTGCTGCGTCCCCGCGCCGCCCGGCACCGGCACGAAGGTCGAGGCACCGTTCAGCACGACGACGAGGGCGGCGGTCGCAAGGCTCGTCCGGATGCCGAACGCCGCGAGGACGAGCCACACGACACCGATCCGGCAGGCCCACGCCACGATCTGGAACGGCAGCACCGTGCAGGCGTAGCGCCCCGGCTGGCGCACGATCCGGAGCCCCTGGGCCGCACGGCGCGCCAACCGCCGCATCGGCTCGGGACGTAGACGGAACGCCACTCCGATGCCGGCTGCCCCGACGGCGAGACCGAGCGCGCCGAGCCCGACCGCGACCGTGCCCGGAAGCGCCGGCAGCACCGGGAGGACGCCTGTGGCCCACAGCACACCGAGGAGCGCGCCGCCGATGAGCCCGTCGACGACGGTCACGACGGCGAGCGATGCCGCCAGCGTCGGCACGGTCGAGCCGACGATCTGGGTGCGGGCGATCAGGACCTTCGCGAGCTCGCCGCCGCGCGCCGGCGTGAACGCGTTCATCGCCACGCCGGCGGCGTACGCGCCGGCCACCGAGACCACACGGACCTGTCGCCCCGGGTACGCCGCGACGAGGACGCCTCGCCAGGCGAAGGACCGAAACGCGAGCGTCCCGAGCTGGAGGACGAGGGCCGCCACAAGGAACCGCCCGTCGAGGCGGCCGAAACGATCGGATGCGGACTCGAGGACGTCGACGACCGAGCCGGCGACGTTCACCCGAGGCCCTCGGTCCCCTGAGACCCCACGTGCACGGAAGTGTAGACGCCGCCGAGGCCGGGTCGGTTAGCGGCGAATCCCTCGCGCCAGGGCTCTACTCTTCTGCCCTTCATGCCGATCCAGCCGTCGATGCGGCGCGCCATCCTCACGGCCCTCCTGCTCGCCGCGGTCATCGTCCCCGCCGGCGCGCAGGCGTCGCAGCTGATCGCCCGCGACGCGAAGGACGTCACCCTCCGCGTCAACGCGCGCGGCCAGGCGCTCATCGGCTATCGCGCAAAGAGCAAGCAGTGGACGGTGCTCGCCTGGGGAGCGGTCAACGCGCGACACCCCGCTCCGGGCCAGGCCCAGGTCGCCTTCCGCGTCGACTACTCGGGCGGCTGGGGCACGTACCGCAAGACGCTCTCCGCCGGATTCGTCAACGCGTGCGGCAAGTACACCGGCCCGCAGCTTCCCTGGTTCGTGACCGCCTGCACGATGCGCGACGGCAGCCACTGGGCGCTCCAGGCGTGGCAGCGCGGGCTGCCCAACCTCGGGCTCGATCCGTGGAAGCCGCTGCAAGCCTCCTGGGAGCTCCGCCTGAGCCACTGGAGCGGCGACCTCCCGAAGCTGGAGATCTGGACGAACTGGGCCTACAGCAGCCGCTTCGACCATCTGTTCGGGCGGCTCACGTACCTCGGCCAGCCCGCCTACGGCTTCGCGGCGTCGACGAAGGGCGTGCCGGCGGACGGGTTCGGGCGCAACATCTACCTCGACACGCTCGACTCGGCGTACGGGCCGGGCTGGAAGCGCGAGAACAGCTT
>DASTKF010000074.1:0-13858 GCA_035716065.1 Gaiella sp. | reverse complement strand
GGCCTCGACGCCGAGCAGGTCGAGGCAGGTTGCGACCACGGCCTGCGTGGCCGCGCAGAGCGCCAGGCGGAAGCTCACTGCCTCCGACTCGAGCACGCGGTGGTGGTGGTAGAAGCGGTGGAAGTCGTCCGCCACGCGCATGGCGTACGCGGACAGGGCGTGCGGGCCGCGACGCACGGTCGCCTCCCGCACGACACCGGGCAGCTCGAGGAGCCGCTTCACGAGCTCGCGCTCCTCGGACGCGAGCGGCTGCGACGGTCGGGCGTCGGGCTCCCGCCCCTCGGCGTTCCGCAGGATCCCGGCGACCCGCGCGTGTGCGTACTGCACGTAGTAGACGGGGTTCTTCTGGCTTCGCTCCGCGGCGAGATCGACGTCGATCTCGATCGTTTGATCGTGTCCGCGCGAGAGGAGGTACCAGCGCGCCGCGTCGACCCCGATCTCGTCGATGAAGTCGTCCAGGAAGACGACGTCGCCGCGCCGCTTCGACATCGCCGCGGCCTCGCCGCCTCGCGTCAGGTGGACGAGCTGATAGATGAGCACCTCGACCGCCTCGCGAGGGTGGCCGAGCATCTCCGCGAGCGCGGCGAGGCGCCCGACGTAGCCGTGATGGTCGGCGCCGAGCACGTAGACGAGCCGGTCGAAGCCGCGCGCGAACTTCCGGCGGATGTACGCGGCGTCGGCCGCGAAGTAGGTCGGCGTCCCGTCCGAGCGAACCACCACGCGGTCGCGGTCGTCGCCGTGCGCCGTCGTCTTCGCCCAGAGGGCGCCGTCCGCCTCGAAGGTCTCGATTGCCTCGAGAGCGGCCGGGATCTCCGCCTCGACGACGCTCTGGCGCTCGAACGTGTCGAAGTGGATCCGGAACCGCTCGAGGTCGGCCTCGATCTGCTCGAGCATCCGCGGCACGGGGTCACCGGGCTCGCGGGCGAGATCGGCCATGTAGTCGCCCTGGTATCCGCCGGCGGGGGGCTGCTCGCCGCGCCGGATCGCGTCCACGGATGCGCGGAAGAGGTCCATCTGCGTCCCGGCGTCGTTGTAGTAGTACTCGCGCTCGACCTCGTTGCCCGCGAACTCGAGCAGGCGCGCGACGGCGTCGCCGTACGCGCCGTTCCGCGCGGCCGCGACGGTGATCGGGCCGGTCGGGTTCGCCGAGACGAGCTCGACCTGGACGCGCTCGGGCGTCTCCGCAGAGCCGGCACCGAACGTCCGCCCCGCGTCGAGCACGGCGCCGAGGCCGGATCCCAGCCATGCGTCGTCGACCGTGAGGTTGAGGAAGCCGGGGCCGGCGACCTCGACGGCGGCGACTCCCTCCAGCTGCGCGATCTGCGCGCAGAGCTCGTCGGCGACCTCGCGCGGCGGCTGCCGCCTCTGGCCCGCGAGACGCAGTGCGACGTTCGTCGCGTAGTCGCCGTGACGGGAGTCGGCGGGGCGCTCGAGCTCGACCGGGACGCCGGCAAGCCCCGCCACAGCCGCCTCGAGCGCGCGGATCGGGTCGATCCCCTCCATCACGCCATCGTACGGTGGGCTGCGGAATCGCAGCAGGGGAGCCGACCGGGACGGGGTGCCGCTACTCGGCGGCGGCGACGGCCGGTGCGCGAGTGGTCGTCGCGGTGCGCGCGGTGATCCCGTCGCGCGCCAGCGCGATCGCAACGTCCTCGCGGGCCTTGTAGATGCGCCACTTGACCGTGGCGAGCGTGATCTCGAGGGCGTCGGCGATCTCGGTGTAGGAAAGACCGACGACGTCGCGGAGCAGAAGAGCCATCTTCAGGTCGACGGTGAGCGACTCGACGGCGCGCCAGACGGCGTCGATCGTCTCGGTCCGCTCGAACGGCTGGTCGACGACCTCGAGCGGTGGGATGTCGTCGAGCGCGACGACCGCGCGAGGACGGCGCTCGAGAGCGCGCAGCTCGTCGAGCACGCGGTTTTTCGTCACCTGGAACAGCCACGTCGTGAACCGCGAGCGGTCGGAGAACCCGGGGAGGCCCTGGTAGACGCGAAGGAAGACCTCCTGCGTCAGGTCCTCTGCGAGGCTGCGATCCCCGACGAGGCGCAGCACGTAGTTGTAGACCGGCTGCTCGTATGCCCTGACGATGAGGCTGAAGGCCCGTTCGTCACCGCGCTGGGCCTTGCGGAGCACACCGTGGTCGGGCTGCGTCAGGGCCAATGCGCCGCGAGCATACAGCCCATTCGCGACGTTTCACACACAATTTACGACTCGGTGACGTGTTAGCGATCGTCCGGGCCGACGAGGCTCGTTCCGGTCATCGCGGCTGGCTGCTCGAGGCCGAGGAGGTCGAGCACCGTCGGCGCGAGGTCCGACAGCTCCCCGCCGTCGCGAACCTCCCCGCCGGCCACGGTCGTGACGAGCGGTACCGGGTTCGTGGTGTGCGCCGTGTGGGGGCTCACGCCGTCGTCCTCCAGCAGCTTCTCCGCGTTCCCGTGGTCGGCCGTCACCAGGCAGGCGCCGCCCGCGCGATGCGTCGCCTCGACGACGTCGGCGAGGCACGCGTCGACCGTCTCGACCGCGGAGACGACCGCGGGAATCACGCCGGTGTGGCCGACCATGTCCGGATTCGCGAAGTTCACGACGCAGAAGCCGTAGCCCTCGCCGAGCGCATCGACGACCCGGGCCGCCACCTCCGGGGCGGACATCTCCGGCTTCAGGTCGTAGCTCGCGACGTCCCGAGGCGACGGGACGAGGATTCGCTCCTCCCCGCCGCGCGGCTCCTCCACGCCGCCGTTGAAGAAATACGTGACGTGCGCGTACTTCTCGGTCTCCGCGGCGTGGAGCTGTCGCAGCCCGGCGCCACTCAACGTCTCGGCGAGCGTGTCTGGAACCGTCTGCTCGCCGAATGCGACCGGACAGTCGATGTCGTTGCTGTAGCGCGTCATCGTGACGACGTCCGCGTCCGCCTCGAGCAGCCGCTGCGTCAGCTGGCGGACGCGGTCGGGCCGGAAGTTGAAGACGATCACGGCGTCCTTGGCGGGATCGACCCGGGGCCGGTCGCGGAGCACCACCGGCTCGACGAACTCGTCGGTCACGCCGCGCTCGTAGCTCGAGCGCACGGCGGCCACCGGATCCTCGACCATCGCGCCGATGCCGCCGACCATCGCGTCGAGCGCGCGGTCGGTCCGGTCCCAGCGCTTGTCGCGGTCCATCGCGTAGTAGCGCCCGACGACCGTTGCGATTCGGTCGGGCGGCAGCGTCGCCAGGTCGCCGGCAGCGGCGTGCGGCGAGACGTCGCGTCCGTCGGTGAAAGCGTGGATCCACGTCCGCCCCTCCATTCCGGCACGGCCGGCGAGGTCGAGCAGCGCCCGGAGGTGCGAGATGTGCGAGTGAACGCCGCCCGTCGAGACGAGCCCGAGCAGGTGCACCTCGCCGTCGCGCTGCTTCGCGCGCCGGAAGGCTCCGAGCAACGCCTCGTTCGCGAAGAGGGAGCCGTCCTCGACGGCACGGCTGACGCGCACGAGGTCCTGGAAGAGGATGCGGCCCGACCCGATCGTGAGGTGCCCGACCTCCGAGTTCCCCATCTGGCCCTCGGGCAGGCCGACCGCCGGCCCGGACGCGCGGAGCTCCGTGCTCGGATACCGGGCCAGGAGGTCGTCGAAGACGGGCGTTCGCGCGAGCTCGACGGCGTTGCCCGGCCCGGGCGGCGCGATGCCCCAGCCGTCGAGGATCACCAGCGTGACGAGCGGCAGCCCCGCGCGGCTCATCGCAGGGCGGCGCGGCAGATCGCCGCGAACGACTCCGGCTCGAGCGACGCGCCGCCGACGAGCGCGCCGTCGATCGCAGGCTGCGCCATCAGCTCGGCCGCGTTCTCCGGCTTCACGGAACCGCCGTAGAGCACGCGCGTGTCGTGCAGGGACTTGATCGTCTCGTGAGCCTCCTGTGCCATCTCGGGCGTGGCGGTCCTTCCGGTCCCGATCGCCCAGACCGGCTCGTACGCGATCACGAGCGCGTCGTGGACCGGGATCGCCGCGACCTGACGCCGAAGCACGGCGCCGGTCTGCCCCGACTCGCGCTCGGCTCCGGTCTCACCGACGCAGGCGATCACCCGTAGCCCCGTCTCGAGCGCTGCCTCGCACCGGGCACGCACCGTGTCGTCGGTCTCGCCGAAGTGCTGGCGCCGCTCCGAGTGCCCGACGATCGCCCCCTCGACCCCGAGGTCGAGCAGCATCTGTGCGGAGACCTCGCCCGTGAACGCGCCCTCGGCCGCCCAGTGGACGTTCTGGGCGTAGATCGGGATCCCGCGGCCGACGCCTGCGGCGAGCGACGTGAACGGCGGGCAGACGACCGCCTCGACACCCGCGGGCGGCTCGAATCCGTCCAGGAACTCGACGGTCTCCGCCGGTCCCTTGAACATCTTCCAGTTGCCTGCGACGAGCACGCAGGTGATCCTAGTCCCGACATGCTCGACGACGGCATCCGGTACGCACGGAACGGCGAAATCCACCTCGCCTACGAGGTGGCAGGCCCCGGGGGCGGCGACGACGTGGTTCTGATCAGGGCGTTCGTGTCGCAGCTCGCGCATTTCCGGCGCCTCCCCGCGATGACCGAGTTCGTCGAGCATCTCGGTCGGCGGGGCCGGGTCATCTGCTACGACCAACGAGGCACGGGGCTCTCCGATCGGCTGCGCGGATACCGCCTGCCGACGATCGAGGAGCGGATCGACGACCTCCGCGCCGTCCTCGATGCCGCAGGCAGCGAGCGTGCGCTGATCGTCGCGCTCGCCGACGGCGGTCCTCTCGGCTGCCTGTTCGCAGCGACGCACCCATCCCGCACGGTCGCCCTCGCGCTCTGCAACACGCGGCCGCGGGTCGCATGGGCGCCCGACTACCCATGGGGGATGGCCGAGCGGGAGTTCGAGCACGAGCTCGCGACGATCGACACGGGCTGGGGGACGCCGGCGATGGCCGAAACCCTTGCCCGGCAGTCTCCCTTCGGGCAGCTCCCGTTCGAGGAGATGGCAGCGTGGCACCGCGATTGGATGCGCCTGTCCGCCGGGCCCGGCGACGCGATGGCCGCATTCCGGATGTTCTACGAGTCGGACGTCCGCCACGTGCTCGACACGATCCGGGTTCCGACGCTCGTCCTGACCCGTGGCGGCGAGGCGGCGGCCGAGGGCGAGGCCTTCGCGCGGCTGATCCCGGGTGCCGCGCACCGCGCGATGCCGGGAACCGCCTCGTACGTGATCGGCGAGCACTCCGACGCGTACCTCGACGCGATCGAGCAGTTCACGATCCACGTGCGAGACCGAGAGGCGGAGCTCGAGAGCGTGCTCGCAACCGTCCTGTTCACCGACATCGTCGGGTCGACGGCACGCCAGGCGGCGCTCGGCGACATCGGCTGGCAGGAGCTCGTGCACGAGCACCATCGGCGCATCCGCGGCTGTCTCGCGCACTATCGCGGCCGGGAGCTCGACACCGCCGGAGACGGGTTCTTCGCCGCTTTCGACGGCCCCGTGCGGGCGATCCGCTGCGCGCAGGAGATCGGCGAGGCCGTCAAGGGGCTGGGGATCGAGCTTCGGGCGGGGCTGCACGCCGGTGAGTGCCGCACGATCGACGGCAAGGTCGGCGGCATCGCGGTCTCGATCGGTGCCCGGGTCACGTCGCTCGCGGGCCCTTCGGAGATCCTCGTCTCGCAGACGGTTCGCGATCTGGTCGCCGGCTCGGGGCTCGAGTTCGCCGACAGGGGCGAGCACGAGCTCAAAGGCGTGCCCGGCCTGTGGCGCGCGTACGCCGTCGTCTGAGGAGTCAGGCGACCGGGATCGCCGCGACGCCGGGTAGCTCCTTGCCCTCGAGCAGCTCGAGCGAGGCGCCGCCGCCCGTCGAGACCCAGTCGACGTCCTGGTCGAGCGAGAGCTCGGAGATCGCACGCACGGAGTCGCCGCCGCCGACGACCGTGTACCCGTCGACCGCGGCGACCGCCTCGGCGACGGCTTTCGTCCCTTCCGCGAACTGCTCCCACTCGAAGACGCCCATCGGCCCGTTCCAGAAGACGGTCTTCGCGCCCCGGATCAGCTCGCCGAACCGCTCTTGGCTGTCGGGGCCGATGTCCAGTCCGAGCCAGCCGTCCGGGAGGTCGTCGTACGACGTGACGCGACTCTCGGCGTCGGCGTCGAACGAGGCTGCCGCGACGACGTCGCTCGGGAGCTCGACCGGGAAGGGCAGCGTGGCCCCGTCGCGCAGCTCTTCCGCCATCTTGCCGCCGACGATCACCGTGTCGGCCCGGCCGCCGAGGTTGCGCAGGACTCCGAGCTTGTCCTCGACCTTCGCGCCGCCGGCCACGAGGACGAACGGCCGCGCCACGTCGCCGAGGAGACGGCCGAGGTGCTCGAGCTCCGCGATGAGAAGCAGACCGGCGTACGCGGGCAGCAGGCGGGCGACGGCCTCGGTCGACGCGTGCGCGCGGTGGGCCGAGCCGAAGGCGTCGTCGACGTAGAGATCCATCCCCTCGGCGAGCCTGCGCGCGGTGTCGGGGTCGTTCTTCGTCTCGCCGGGATCGAAGCGCGTGTTCTCGAGCACGCGCAGCCGGTCGTCGGCGACGAGCTCCTCGAGCCGCGCCGCGACCGGCGCGATCGCGAACGCAGGATCGTGCCCCTTCGGGCGGCCGAGATGGGAGCAGACGGCGACCTCCGCCGCGTCGCGATCGAGGAGGAGCCGGATCGTCGGCACAGCCGCACGGATTCGCGTGTCGTCGGCGACCGCTCCGTCCTCGAGCGGCACATTGAGATCCGCGCGAACGAGGACGCGCTTGCCGCCGACCTCGGCCGTCTCGACAGAGCGCGGAAGGCTCAATCCCACTCCATCGGGATCGGGCAGTTGACCTCGATGAGGTTCCCGGCGGGGTCGCGGAGGTGCGCGAAGCGGATGCCCCAGTCCGGGCGGTCGACGATCTCGCTCGGCTCGGCGCCGCGCTCTCTGAGCCCTGCCAGAGCGGCCTCGAGGTCGTCGACGCCGAAGACGAGCATGGCGCCGTCTCCGGGGTCACGGAGATCGACGACCTCCGACTGCCCGACACGCCCCATGACCGCGAGCGTCGAGCCGCCGCCCGTGTCGAAGTCGGCGTACCCCTCGGTCTCGGTTCCCCACGTCGGCGTCAGGCCGATCACGTCGCGGTAGAAGCGGAAGCAGGCCGGCGCGTCGTCGACCAGCAGCCGGACGTGCGTCAGCTTCACGCGCTAGGCCGGATCACGGAAGCAACCGCCCGACGATGTCGACCAGCCGGCACGAGTACCCCCACTCGTTGTCGTACCACCCGAACACCTTCACGGTGTTTCGATGGCACATCGTCAGCAGGCTGTCGAAGATGCACGAGTTCTGGTTGCCGACGATGTCGGTCGACACCAGCGGGTCCTCCGAGTAGTGGAGCACGTGGGCGAGGGGGCCGTCCTCGGCAGCCGTCCTGTACGCAGCGTTGACCTCGTCCTTCGTCACCTCGCGACCGAGCGTCACCACCAGGTCCGTGAGGGAGCCGGTCGGCACCGGCGCCCTGACCGAGACGCCGTCGACCTTCCCCTGCAGGTGCGGCATGACGATGCCGATCGCCTTCGCGGCGCCCGTCGTGGTGGGGATCAGGTTGATCGCGGCAGCGCGGGCGCGGCGGAGGTCCTTGTGCGGCAGGTCGAGGATGTTCTGGTCGTTCGTGTACGCGTGGATCGTCGTCATGAAGCCGGACTCGATCCCCGCGAGGTCGTCCACGACCTTCGCGAGCGGTGCGACGCAGTTCGTCGTGCACGAGGCGTTGGAGATGATGTCGTGGCTCGCGGGGTCGTAGTCGCCGTCGTTGACGCCGAGGACGACCGTGATGTCGGGATCCTTGGCCGGCGCCGAGATGAGGACCTTCTTGGCGCCCGCGTCAAGATGCTTCTGGGCCCCCGCGCGGTCGGTGAAGAACCCGGTCGACTCGAGCACGACGTCGACGCCCAGGTCGCCCCACGGCAGGCTCGCAGGGTCACGCTCGGAGAACATCTTCATCTCCTCGCCGCCGGCTCTGATGACGCCGTCCCCGAGCTCGACGTCACCCGCGAACGGGCCGAGGACCGAGTCGTACTTCAGGAGGTGCGCCATCGTCTTCGCGTCGCCGAGGTCGTTCAGCGCGACGATCTCGACATCGGCGCCCAGCTGCTGCTGCGCGCGGAAGAAGTTGCGGCCGATCCGGCCGAAGCCGTTGATGCCGACCCGGGTTGCCATCCTGCTCTCGCCTCCGTGTGCTCGGGTTGCGTTCACCCCGAGTCTAGTGAGGGGCGGCGCGCTCCCGGTGCATTCCCGATCCCGGTCGGCGGGGCACGCGCGGGTAACGATTTCGTGCAGGGCGACCGCGACAGGCTGACGCCGAAGGCGGCGGTCTTCGGGGATGTGCCCCGCCGCAGGCGGGGATCCGAGCAGTGGCTTCCGCGCATGCGGAATCCACTTGCGAACAAGGAACAGCGGTGGGCTGAGGGAGGAGCTCCGAGGAAGTCCCCTCCCCCACGTGCGCGCTCCGGCACCAGGCGCGGATGGGGTCTGAATCCCCGCCCGGGAGCGCGAGCCCACCGGGGTGGAGTATGGGGGTCGAGGGCTCCGTTCTCAACCCGGTGTGCCCGGCACGTCGCGCGTCGCTTCGGCGCACTCGACGAGCCTCGCGAGCCGGCCGGCCATGGCCGCCTTCGTCACAGGCGGATCGGCGCGCGCGGCAAGCTCCCGCAGCGACAGCGACGGGTGGCGCAGGCGCAGCTCCGCGGCAGCCGCGAGCGACGGCGGGAGTCGCTCCAGTGCGCCGTCCGCACGGAGCGCCCGAGCGGCATCGAGCTGCGCCTGCGCGGAGCGGCTCTGACGTACGAGGTTCGCGTGGTCGGCGTTGGCGAGCCTGTTGGCATCCGCCCGCAGGCCGGCCACGAGCGCGCGTTCCTCGAGCGCGAGGACCGTCGCAACCGCACCGGACACCGAGAGGTACCCCTCGATCGCGTCCCAGCTCTTCGCATAGGCGGCCGAGTGGGACACGCGGTCGATCACGTGCATGCGCAGCCCGGCGGCGGACGCGACGCTGCGGACGAACGCCGCCCCGGCGTGAAGGGGCGTGCGCACCTCGAGATGGGGCGAGCGTGGCCCGCTCAGCGATCCGGCGCCGAGGAACGCCCCACGGAGGTACGCCGAGCGGCAACACGCGCGCGCGACGACCCGCCCCGGCGGCCGGTCGAGCGGAAGCCTTTCACGTGAGAGAACGCCTGCCTCGGTGAGGATGTCGATCGCGTGGGCCGTCCCCTCGACGAGCAGCTGCGTGCGTGCGCCCCGGTCGAACGATCGCCGCTGGTAGGTGCGAATCGCGGACTCGACCCGTAGCGCTCTCAGGATCGCGAATGCTCGTCGCGCCACCGCCGACTCCGCGAGGTCGAGCTGAAACCGAAGCTCGCCGCGTCCCAGGAGGTGCACCGTGCCTGCCGTGTGGAAGAGCGCGGAGATCTCGGCGAGCCGGTCGCACCGCCGCTCCGGGGCGACCGCAGCGAGCTCGGCGCGAGCGTCCGCGATCAGCGTCCCGGCGCTCACAGGAGCGTCTGCTCGAGCGCGAGCAAACGGCGCTTGAGGGCATTCCCGCCGGTGCCGTACCCGCCGAGCTCGAACGGCTCGTCCTTGCCGGCCGCGACGACCCGGTGGCAGGGGACGACGAGCGACCAGCGGTTCCGTGCGCAGAAGGTCCCCGCGGCCCGAGCCGCGCGCGGCCGTCCGGCGCGCGCGGCGAGCCCGCCGTACGTGACGACCTCCCCCCAACCGACCGACCGCGCGGCGACGAGGAGCTCCCGCTGGAACGGCGTCAGGTCCCCGTCGTCGAGGACGACGTCGTCGTACGCCACCGGGATCCCCTCGAGGTGTGCCGCGAACCGCCGGCACAGACCCGGCACGAAGTCGTCACTCTCCTGTGACGGGTTCGGGGCTAGCGTGAAATCAGGGGCGCTCGTTCCCCCATTGGGGCCCCTCCCCCGGGGGGAGCGTCCGCCGCGCCGTGACGCGAGAACGTGATCCACGAGGCGGCCGTCGCGCACGTGGATCTCGCCGATGCCCCAGCCGTCGGCCGCGTAGCGGTACCGCGTGCCGTCCGCGGCGGCGTGGTGCCGCGTCATGCCCATCGCCTCGACTCTACAATCGCCCCGATGAGCGCCCCAGGGATCTTCCGACCCCCCGCGCCCGTGAACGAGCCGATCCGGTCGTACCTGCCGGGCTCGCCCGAGCGCGCCGAGCTCAAGCAGCGCCTCGACGAGATGGCGGCGGAGCGAGTGGCGATCCCGCTCGTGATCGGCGGCGAGCGGGTCGAGTCGGGCACGACGTTCCAGGCGGTGATGCCGCACGACCGCGACCACGTCCTCGCCGACGTGGCGAAGGGCGACGCCTCGCACGTCGAGCGGGCGATCGCAGCCGCGCGGGACGCGCATCCGGGATGGGCCTCGACTCCGTGGCACGAGCGCGTCGCCGTGTTCCTCCGCGCCGCCGAGCTGCTCTCGGGCCCGTGGCGTCCGACCCTCAACGCCGCGACGATGCTGAACCAGTCGAAGACGGCCCATCAGGCGGAAATCGACGCCGCGTGCGAGACGATCGACTTCCTCCGCTTCAACGCGGAGTACCTCGTGCGAATCTACGAGGAGCAGCCGATCTCGTCCGCCGGGGTCTGGAACCGTCTCGAATACCGCCCGCTCGAGGGCTTCGTCTTCGCGATCAGCCCGTTCAACTTCACCGCGATCGGCGCGAACCTCACGACCTCACCGGCGCTGATGGGCAACACGGTCGTGTGGAAGCCGGCATCGACGCAGGCGCTCTCGGCCTGGTACACGCTGCGGCTTCTCGAGGAGGCGGGCCTGCCGCCCGGCGTGATCAACCTCGTCTTCGGTCCGGGCGCGGAGCTCGCCGATGCCGCCCTCACGAGCCCGGAGCTCGCCGGCGTCCACTTCACCGGGTCGACCGGGGTGTTCCATTCGATCTGGCGCACGATCGGCGGCGGCATCGACCGGTATCGCAACTACCCGCGCATCGTCGGGGAGACCGGCGGCAAGGACTTCATCCTCGCCCATCCCTCTGCCGACCCCGAGGCCGTGGCGACGGCGATCGTCCGCGGCTCGTTCGAGTACCAGGGGCAGAAGTGCTCCGCGTCCTCGCGCCTCTACCTCCCGTCGAACCTCTGGAGCGAGATCCGCGAGACGCTCCAGCGCGAGGTGCCGACGATCGCGATGGGCGACCCCCGCGACTTCACGAACTTCATGGGGGCGGTGATCGACGGCTCCGCGTTCGAGACGCAGGCGCAGGCAATAGCCGAGGCGCGCGACGCGGGCGCAGAGATCGTCGCCGGCGGCAACGTCGACGACTCCGAGGGCTGGTTCGTCGAGCCCACCGTGATCAAGACCGAGGACCCGGGCTTCCGCCTGATGCAGGACGAGCTGTTCGGGCCCGTCGTCACCGCCTACGTCTACGACGAGAAGAAGTGGGACGACACGCTCGACCTCGTCGACCGAACGGGCGCGTACGCCCTCACCGGCGCGGTGTTCGCGAACGACCGCGCCGCCATCGGGCAGGCGCACGATGCGCTTGCCTACGCGGCGGGGAACTTCTACGTCAACGACAAGCCGACCGGAGCGGTCGTCGGCCAGCAGCCGTTCGGCGGCGCTCGCGCGTCCGGCACGAACGACAAGGCCGGATCGATGTGGAACCTCATCCGGTGGGTCAGCCCGCGGACGGTCAAGGAGACCCTCGTCCCGCCGACCGACTACCGCTACCCCTTCCTGCAGCCGGAAGACTGAGCCGCGGGCGTCCGGCGAGGCGTCGCTCGGGAGTCTCGATCCTTCCCCGTGAGCGGCGGGGGAAGCGCGCCTCGGCCGGGAGGCGAGCAGGCAACGTTCGGCAACACGCGTGAAGGAGGGGGCCTGAGGGGGAACCATGGGGTCCCCCACGATCCGGTTACCTTGACGGCGTGATCGACGAGATCCGCACCGCGAGCGAGAGCTTCTGGCACTTCCTCTCGGACATCGCGATCCTGCCGCTGCTCGCCGCGATCGTCTGCCAGCTCCTCAAGCTCTGCTGCACGAGCCGCGCGTGGCGGAACGTGCTCGCCGCCGCGTATCCGGACCGCCCCGTGCGCTGGCCGCCGATTTTCGCGGCATACGTCGCGGGCGTCGGCGTCAATGCCATCATCCCGGCGCGGGCCGGGGACGCCGTGCGGGTTGTGCTCGCCCACCGCGCGATCCCCGGCAGCTCGTACACGACGGTGGTCTCGTCGAACGTCGTCCTGACGTTCGTCGACATGGCGCTCGCCCTGAGCGTCTTCGTCTTCGCGCTCACTCAGGGCCTGCTGCCGTCGCTCGACGTCCTCTCCTCCCTGCCTGCATTCGAGTACGGCTGGGCCGTCCAGGACGGGGTCGTTCGCCCCCCGGCCGTCATCGTGTTCGCGGCGGTGGTCGCCGGCGGGACGTGGCTCCTGCACCACTTCTGGAACCGCCTCCGGGACAAGGTCGCGCAGGGATTCGCGGTCTTCGACCCCCCCGCGCGCTACGTCCGCACCGTCGTCGTCTGGCAGCTCGGCGACTGGGCGTTGCGATTCGCGACGATCTGGTTCTTCCTCGGCGCGTTCGGGATCCCGCAGAGCGTCGAGCGCGTCGTTCTCGTCCAGGCGACGATGAGCCTCGCCACGCTCGTCCCGGCCACCCCGGGCGGGATCGGCACCGAGCAGGCGCTCCTCGTCTACGCCTTCCGGGACGTCGGTGTCGCGCGCTCGACGCTGCTGGCCTTCAGCGTCGGGATGAAGCTGACCATCACCGTCATCAACGTCGTGATCGGCTTCCTCGCGATCTTCCTGACGCTCGGCACGCTCCGCTACCGATCGGTGGTCCCCACGCCGCCCGCCGAGTCCGTCGACGAGCCTCGGTAGTCAGCCGCGCCCGGCCTTGTGCAGCTGCGCGTAGACGGCGCGCGCCGTGCGAGCCGGGAGGCCCGGTACGCCCTCGAGCTCCTCCTGCGACGCGGCCAGGAACGACTCGGCCGAGCCGAAATGCCGCAGGATCGCCCGCCTTCGCGCGGGCCCAATCCCCTCGAGGTCGTCGAAGATCGACTCGAAGGCGCGGGTGTCTCGGCGCCTGCGGTGGAAGCCGAGCGCGAAGCGGTGGGCCTCGTCCCGAGCACGCTGGAGAAGTTGCAAGCCAGGGTCGTGCCTCTCGAGACGCACCGGTTCCGGGCGTCCCGGGACGAACACCTCCTCCTCGCGCTTGGCGAGCGCGACCACCGCCACCCGCGGCAGGTCGTACGTCGCGTGGATCGCCTCGAGCGCTGCCGCGAGCTGCCCCTTGCCGCCGTCGATCACGACGAGGTTCGGAATCGACGCGAAGCTCTCGTCGTAACGGTCGGGCGACGCCGAGTCGCGCAGCCGCGCGAACCTCCGTGCTACGACCTGGCCCATCGCGGCGAAGTCGTCCTGCCCCTCGAGGCCACGAATCGCGAAGGAGCGGTAGTGCGCGCGCTTGGGCTCCGCGTCGACGAAGACCGACATCGAGGCGACGATCTCGCGGCCCTGGATGTTCGAGACGTCGAAGCACTCGATCCGCGCCGGCAGGCTCTCGAGGTTGAGCGACTCGCGCAGTTGCTCGAGCGCCTCGACCCGCCGCTGCCGGCGCTGTTCGCGTGCGGAGAGGTCGTGCTCCAGCGCGAGCCGCGCGTTCTCCTCCGCGAGCTCGGCGAGACGCCGCTTCTCGCCGCGCTGCGGCGCACGCACCTCGACCCGTGCCCCGCGGAGATCGCCGAGGAAGGCGGCGAGCGCATCCGTGTCCTCGACGTCGGGCGGGACGATCACCTGCGGCGGGACCGCGGGCGCGCTGCCGTAGTGCTCGACGCAGAACGACTCGAGGATCGT
>DASTKF010000073.1:0-6457 GCA_035716065.1 Gaiella sp. | reverse complement strand
ACGAGGGCGAGACCGGCGAGCGCGAGGAGGTCGAACGCGATCGAGGTCGCGTGAGCGGCGGGAAGCTCGTCCCACCGCCCGCTCCAGCCGAAGCCGAGCACGGCGGGCACGTAGGCGAGATAGGCGACAGGCCCGTACGTGTCGCCGCGCGGATTCGCGGACTCGCAGCGACCGTTCGCCTGGATCCGCTCGCGTATCTCGCCGTCGGAGTTGGCCCGGCCGCAGGGCTCGAGGTCGTCCGTCACCGGCATCGTCCCGTACGGGACCTGGCCATCGAGGATCCGGTCGGCGCCGATCACGCCGGCGTAGCCCACGTCGATCACGCTGCGGCCGTTGTCGACGTTCAGACCGACGCGGAAGCCGACGAGGAACAGCGTGGCGACGGCGAGCGCCCACACGGGCCAGACGACGGCAGTCGACCCCGGCCGCGCAGACGCCCGGAAGCCGATCCATGCGGTTCGCACGGCCAGGTAGACGAGCGGCGGAACGGCGAGCGCTGCGCTTTCGAAGACGTCGCCTCGGTTGAAGAAGGCGAGCGAGATCCCGAACGAGAGCAGGACGAGAAGATCGAGCGTCCGCACCGACAGCGGACGCCGCAGGTCGGCCAGACCCAGGAGGAAGATCGCGGAGAGGCCGAGCCACACCGGCCACGAGGTCAGCAGCTTGCCGCCGAACGCGCCCGGCCGGCCGCGGGCCATCTTCCAGGCGACCTGCGGCCCCGTCCACGCCTCGATCACGTGGCCGTCGGCGTCCGCAACCGTCCCGGTCGCGATCTCACCCGCCTCTCCGGACCAGACGTTCACCGTCCACGTCCGCTTCTCGCGGTCGAACGTGGCGTCGGTCTGGGGCTTCGGCGGGTAGCGGTCGAGCCAGTGCTTCACCTTCGGATCGATGAGGAGCGCCGCGGTCGCCTGGTCCTCCGTCAGGCTCGGTGGGCCGGGCGTCAGCGGAGGCGTCGCCGCCGACGCGGGCCAGGCCCCCACCAGGCAGGCGACCACGGCTGCGAGGAGCGCGGCCCGTTTCACGTCACGACGCTCAGCGACGGTGACGGAACGACCACAGCTTGTTGCCGACGAAGTTGACCGGCGTGACGAGCATGATCGCAAGTGCCTGCGCGACGATCTCGCCGAGCCCAGCCTGCACGAGCAGGTGAAGCACGACGAGGTTCGCCACGAGCGCCATCGTCGAGACGACGAGGAATCGCAGCCCCTGGAACACGACGTGGCCGCGCTGCCCGCGGAACGTCCAGAGCCGGTTCCATGCGTAGTTGTTCGTGACCGCGACGAGGAACGATCCGATCGCAGCGGCCGTGTAGTGGAGCCCGGCCTGCTTCAGGAGAAGCGTGTAGACGACGAGGTTGACGACGTAGCCGGTCGCGCCGACGACACAGAACTTGACGAGCTGCTCCCAGTTCGCGCGGCTCCGCAGCGCGGCGTCGACACGGCCGCGCGGCAGTTCGCTTGCGGTGGTGGCCGTTCCCTCGTCCATCTCGCCGGCCGAGCGTAGCGGTCGTCTCGGCCCGAGGGCGTCGGCCCGGCTCAGACGAGCGGTACGAAGCGGCAGGCGAGGGAGCCGGTCTCGACCGGTCCGGCCTCCCGACGCTCGATGCGCACGAGCCGTTGCCCGCCGCTGCTACCGACCGGCAGCACGATCCGCCCGCCGTGAGCGAGTTGCTCGTACAGCGCGGGCGGTACGTGCTCCGTCGCCGCCGCGACCGAGATTGCGTCGAACGGCCCGCGGTCGGGCGCGCCGAGGCTGCCGTCGCCGACTCGCACCTCGACGCCGCCGTGCCCGGTCAGCTCGAGCACTCGCCGCGCGCGAGCGGCCAGCACGGGGATCCGCTCGATCGAGACAACCTGGCCGGCGAGCTCGTCGAGCACCGCCGCCGCGTAGCCGGATCCGGTGCCGACGTCGAGCACGCTCTCTTCCCCCTCGAGCTCGAGGAGCTCGCACATCGTCGCGACGATGAACGGCTGGGAGATCGTCTGGTCCTCGCCGATCGGGAGCGCGGCGTCGTCGTACGCGTACGAGGCGACCTCGACCGGAACGAATGCCTCACGCGGGACACGCGCCATCGCGGCCAGCACGCGCTCGTCGGCGATCCCCCGGCCACGGAGCTGTCGCTCGACCATACGAGCTCTGAGCCCGCCCCAGTCTGGCTCGCGCCTGCCGATCACGCGGCGCGGCGCACCGCGTACGCCGGCGCTCCGACGCCGAAGTGCGCAAGCACGGCGGGCGCCACGTCCACGACGCTCACGGGCGTCGCCATCCCTTCGACGCCGGCCGCAATGACCGGGACGAGTGAGTCGCCCGCGACGAGTGACCCGTGTGAGCCGCCGCCGCGATGGTGACGGCCGCCGAGGTCCTCGAACTCCCAGCCCGGGGCGGCGGAGACGACCACCTCGCCGGCGTTGGGGCAGCGAACCGCTGCCGTGGCACGCGCGACGGCATCGGGCTGGTCGAGGATCGACGCGTCGCCTTCGAGGATGGCTCCGTCGAGGATCCGCAGCTCCGCGCCGTCCCGGCGCGCGACGGTCGCCCCGTCCTCCGCGAACAGCACGACCTCAGCCGACGGCTCGGCGTCGAGGCGTTCGGCGAGGGCGCGCGGGGACGGAGCCTCCGGTCCGGTTCGGTAGATATGCGCGGCCCGGTTCGACGCGGCGACGAGCGTGTCCGGCTCGTGGCGGAAGCGATCGCCGAGCCGGGCGACCTGCGTGACCGCGGTCTGGCCGTGGTCGGACATCACGATCACGGCGTAGCGGGCGAGAAACTCGTCCATGCCGCCCGCAGCCCGCACGAGACCACCGATGGCGTCGTCGCAGCGCTCGAGCACGGCGGCCGCGGCATCCGGCCCGGCCGCGTGGGACGCGTAGTCGTAGTCCGAGAGATAGAAGAGGAGAAAATCGAATCCGTCGCGGTTGACGAGCCAGCGCCCGACGGCGGCCGCGTAGGAGTCGATGGAGCCGGCCGCGCGGTTCCGGAACGAGAGCGGCGCGCCGGTGCGCTCGCTCTGGAAGAGGTTGTAGAAGAAGAACCGCTCCGGGCCGAGCACGGGATCGAGGAACGGGACCGTCGGCCGATGGCGCGTCCTGCCCCGGTAGGCGGTGAAGTTGACGGCAGCCGTGCGAACACCCGCGTCGGCGAGCGCCTCGAAGAAGGTGACCGCGCCGCGGCCGAGATGGTCGCTGTTCATCCCGACGAGCGTGTCCCGGAGCGTGCGACTCAAACCCGCCGCACGGGCCGCGCCGAACGACGATCCGTATTCGACGAGCCGCCGCTCCTCGCGGTGCCACCAGACGAGGTGCGGGATCTCGTGCACGTCCGGGTGCGCCCCGGTGGCGATCGAGGAGAGGCAGACGGGCGTGAGCGAGGGGAAGGTCGTCGTGGCGCGGCCCAGCGTGCCCGCGGCGGCGAGGGCGGTCAGCGTCGGGGTCGCCGACGTGCCGAGGGACGACTCGAGCATGGTCGGGGTGAGCCCGTCGATGACGACGAGGACGAGCTTGCGGCTCATCGGAACGTCACTTCGCGAGGGTGCGCAGCCCGGCATGTCGCTCCGGCTCCTGGCGCACGCGGCGTGCCGCGGCGGCGGGCACGACGACCGCCATCACGTAGCCGAGAACCGGGACGAGTGCCAGCAGCGCGACGACGATCGCGGCGCTACCGACGAGGAAGGCGGTGCCGCCGGGCGTCGCACCGCGTCTGAGCGCGCCGCGCGCCACGAACGATGCAGAGACGGCGCCGATCAGGCCGCCGACGAGCGCGCCGGGAAGCCCGATCCAGCCCTTCACCAGGAGGCCCGCAAGCGCGCCGACGGCCAGAGCTCCGAGCACCGACGTCAGCAGCCCGTAGCGCCACGCCGCGAGCAGGCCCGCGAGCAGGAGACCGGCTGCGACGCCGAGGCCGAGCGTGATGCCGATCTCGTACCAGTCACCCACGGCCGGGATTGTACGGGGCGGTCGCGCACCGCCCCGTACCACCTCGGGGCCCCTCTAACGGATGTCCGCCCGGATCTCCCCGCCGGGGAAGTCCCCCGCCCCGGTGTCGACGCCGTCGACGCCGTCGTTCGTGTGGAGGTTGACGTACGCGCGGCCGGTGCTCATCGCCTCGACGAGGTCGGAGAGCGGATGCCCGGAGAGCGGCCCCACCAGATTCGTGGTCGTGATCGTCCCCGTGGCGAGGACGCCGTCCGTCCTGCCTGCTCCGAACGGGCCTGGGACGGGCGCCGTCGACGGGTAGAGCCACACGACGATGGGACCGTTCTCGCCCGGCACCTGCATGTGGATGTGGGCCATGAACACGTTCTCGATGTTCGCGGCGATCAGCTTGTACTCGAGCGAGCTCCCGTTGTTCGAGAGATGGAAGATCGCCTGTGCCTGGCCACGCGTGTCGCGCGCCGGAACCTCTTGCCCGCCGTTCGCGTGCACGCTCCAGTTCCCCTCGAGACCCGCGGCGGCGACGCCCACGCCGACCAGGCCGATCGCGAACAGCCCAAGGAGCAGCCTTCCTCGCATCGTTTCTCCCCTTCCGTTGGACGACCGTTCGCCCGGTACTACGCGGCGCCGTCGGCCCCGGATTGCAGCTGCTCGATCACGTCGAGGCAGAACCCGGCCGCCCGCGCGCCGTCGACGACACGATGGTCGAAGCTGACCGAGACGTTGCCGATCTTGCGAACGACGACCTGCCCGCCCCGCGCGACGGCGCGATCGGCGATCCGGTGGAGCCCGAGGATCGCGACCTCCGGATGGTTGACGAGCGGGGTGACGAAGAGACCGCCGAGCTTGCCGGCACTCGTGACGGTGAACGTCGAGTCGCGAAGCTCCTCCGCGATGAGCGATCCCGCCCGCGCAGCGTCCGCGAGCCGTCGCACCTCGACGGCGATCTCGTCGACGGAGCGCTGCTCGCACCCGCGCACGACAGGGACGACCAGCCCGTCGTCTGTCTGCACGGCGACGCCGACGTCCACCCGGTCGAGGAGGACGATGTCGTCCCCCTCGAGGCGGGCGTTGAGCTCGGGGAACCGCGCGAGGGCGCCGGCCGACGCGTGGATCGCCAGCGGGACGAGGAGGGCGAGGTCGACGCCGGTGAAGTCGCACTCCTCGACGAAGGTGACCGCCGGCACCTCGCGGTGCGTGCGCGTCACCTGCTCGACGATCGCGCGGCGGATGCCCCTGACCGGAACGCGGCGCCCGTCCGTCGCTGTCGCGGTCGCCGACGCGGCGGCGCGAACGTCGTCCTCCACGATGCGCCCGCCGGGCCCGCTCCCGGCGAGACCGACCAGCTCGACGCCGAGCTCCCTGGCGAGCTGCCGAACGGCCGGCGTCGCGCGCACCGCTGCCGCCGGGTCGGCGGGAACCACGGCGACGAGCGGCTCGCTCGCGGGCTCCGCCTGCTTCCCGCCGTCGACGGCGCGCAGGAGCTGCTCGCCGGCCTCGCCGATCACCACGATCACGGCTCCGACGCGGGCGACGTCGCCCTCGGCGACGAGGATCTTGAGCACCGTCCCCGCGCGCGGCGAGGGGATCTCCACCGTGGTCTTGTCGGTCTGCACCTCGACGAGCGGCTCGTCCTCGTCGACGGCGGCGCCCTCCACCACGTGCCAGCGGGCGATCTCGGCCTCGGTGAGGCCCTCGCCGAGGTCGGGGAGCCGGAACTCGTACGCCACGGCGGGAGGGTAGTTCAGAAGGCGACGACCCGGCGCACGGCGTCGACGACCTTCTCGACCGACGGCATGTACCAGTCCTCGAGCTGCCAGTACGGGTACGGCACGTCGTAGCCGGTGACGCGGAGCACGGGCCCGTGGAGGTCGAGGATCGCGTGCTCGGCGAGGAGCGCGGCGATCTCCGACGCGAACCCGCACGTCCGCGGCGCCTCCTGGACGACGACGCAGCGGCCGGTTCGCCGCACCGAGGCGAGAACCGACTCCTCGTCGAGCGGCTTCAGTGTCCGAAGGTCGAGCACCTCGACGGATGCCTCGCCGGCGAGCGCGTCGGCGGCCCGCTCGCAGACGGCGACCATCGCGCCCCACGCGACGAGAGTCGCATCCGTTCCCTCGCGCGCGGTGCGAGCGCGGCCGAGCTCGACCACGTGCTCGCCCTCCGGGACGGTGCCACGGGCGGTGCGGTAGACGAGCTTCGGCTCCAGCACGACCACCGGGTCCGGGTCGCGGATCGCCGCGGCGAGAAGCCCCTTGGCGTCGGCGGGCGTGGCGGGCACCGCGACCTTCACGCCCGGCGTGTGGACGTAGTACGTCTCGGGCGAGTCGTCGTGCAGCTCCGGCGCGCGCACGCCGCCGCCGTAGGGCATGCGCACGACGAGTGGGAAGCCCATCCGGCCACCCGTCCGCCAGCGGTAGCGGCCCACGTGCGTGATCAACTGGTCGAGGCAGGGGTACGAGAACGCGTCGTACTGCATCTCGACGACGGGTCGCCACCCGGCCATGCAGAGGCCGACGGCGGCG